>JAGAWN010000200.1 GCA_017941355.1 Ruminiclostridium sp.
GCGCCGATCGCCTTGTCGAACCTTGCGATAAGGTCATCGTATGCGTACAGACCGTCGGCGTTCTTCTCCATTCCCTCGAATGAAAGCGCGTAAACGGCAGGCGGCGTGTCAAGGGTAAGTATCGACTTGTCACGAAGCTGTGAAGTACTCTGATATACAAGCTCCGCTGCCGCGAACTTGCTGCCGTCCGCTGCCTCCCACTTCTCGAACACAAGCTTCACACCGATAGGCGTTTTCTTGTCGAGAGTATAGGGGAGCAGATAATCTTCCGCTTCCATAGCGGTGAGGATATTTATGATATTCGCGTCATGTCCGCAGAGGAACGTGAACCTGCGGCTGTCATTTGTAAACTCGCTGCGTATCTCTTTGAGCAGCGGATTTGCGGCATTCACAGCGATAAGCGGCAGACCGTGGCGGGTCATGCTGTATTTGGTGGTTATCGCGGCTATCTGCTCCCACTGTTCGTTTGTGAGAGTATGTCCGAAAGCTGCCTTTACCGGGTCAGGCTCCTCGTAATACTGGAGAATGAGTGCGTCGCTCACAGAACTTGCGGTTTTGAGAGTTCCGCTTACGGTAAGTTCCTTGTTTGCTTCCGGCGTTATGGAAGTATCGTCTGTCACGAAGTCTGTGAGTTCGCCGTTCTTGTAAGCATCGGATTCGGTGTAGTCAACGGTGTCTGCGAGAAGTTTGTAGTTTTCTGCAAGCTCCGCCGCTATCGACGCGCCGCCGTACTGCTCAAACTGCTCCCGCACAGCGGCATCGTAGGACTCGCTCCAGAAAGTTATCGCGGGGTTGAATGTGGGCTGCATCGAGCCGATATCTCCGTAATGCTCTATGGTTACGTTCGCCGCGGGCAGGAAGCCGCTTGAGAAATACTGAGCCGTGGCTATGGTGCGCTGTTTGGAGTTGGCGTAGAAACGTACTTCGCCCTCTTCGGGAATGTAGTTTTCCGGGATAAGTTCTTCCGATTCCAGCCATTTTCTGAAATACTGCCCCATTTCCGTTTCAAGCACGCCGCCGCGCAGTGAAAGCTCGCTGGCATTCGCCGTCCAGCTGAACCATTCATGGGGAGTTGCGATAACGTTTGCCGCGCCGTTGCTGACAAGGGGAGAGCGGATATTGTGTCTGCTCATGACCGTTACCTGCGTGAGTTTGTAATTCCCGGTATCCGGGCGGTTGGTGTCCATGCTGACGGGAGTTTCCTCTGCGGGAGCCGCCTGCGTTTCTTCGGCAGAGGTTTCCGCCGCAGATGCAGTAAGCGCGGTGGTTTCATCTTTTGTATCCGCAGTCTCGGCTTCCGCAGTTTCCGCTGTGTCAGGAGTCTCCGCTGTTGTCTGCTTAGCGTCCGATGTGCCGCAGGCACCGAGCTGCAGGCATACCGCCGCTGTCACAAGTAATGAAAGCAATCTGTGTTTTTTCATGTTATTCTCCTTTATCCGGTTCGATTTTTATATTTTAGCACAAAACCCGGTTTTATTCAACCGCAATTATGTTTAAGGAACCGCTGATTAAATCGACATCAGAAATATAAGTGATGATATTATACGCCTTTCACGGTGTCGATTCTTGGGTAAAAGCGATTTAATCAGCGATTCCTTAAATTACATTCCGGATAAAATCCGATTATTGTTGAATATGCTTTCGGAAAGTAAAGAAAGATTCGCTGCCGGAACCTTTCCGTACAGCTGATAGTTTTATCTTGCTTTCAGCAGATCGTTCTGCAGACCCGCGAGCGCCGCTCTCATCTCCTCGTCGCTTGCGCCGTTATACTTTCCGGAGTTTATGTCTGAACCGAACGCTTTCATCAGATCCCAGAACACGTTCGGGAACTGCCCCTGTTCCGTGCAGTACCCGAACTGTACGGACAGCGCGGAAAGAGCCTTGTCAGACTTGATCGTGTCCGTCTGCTGCAATTTCAGGTTTGAGGGTCCCCAGCCGTCGGCTTCGTATCTCGCAAGCTGCATTTCCTCGCCCGAAAGATAATCCGCCACAGCGTGGCAGAAAACCGTGGTATCGCCGTCATTGTGCGGCTTTACGCCTATCAGCTTGTAACCCTTGAATCCGCCCATCTGATATGTGACCCCGTCAACGGTGAATGTTGGGAGGGGGGCTGCGCCGTAATTGTCCCCCAGCATTTTCCGTGCAACTGCCGCCTCCGCGGGTACGGACACGACAGCTCCCGCAGTTCCTCCGTCCGGGTTGAAGAACGCCGCGTCTGTGCCGGTGGAGAGCGCGTAAGCCGGGTGGCTGCACATCGCCGTCATTGCCTTGAACGCAGCCAGTCCCGCGTCGCTGTCAAAGCTGCACCGCGCGTCGGTGAATGTTCCGTCGCTGCCGCAGGTGTAGCTGCATTCCGTTCCCGTGCCGAACAGGAACGAAACGGTGTACCAACCCTCCTGCATGGGGTAGAAGAACTTCTTTCCGGCAGCCTGACACTGTTCGAGGATACCCTCCAGTGTGGAGGGATCTGATACCACGGATGTGTCGTAATACATGAAATAACCGTTGTCCGAAGTCTCCGGGTAGGCATACACCTTTCCGTCCTGCGTGGCGGCTTGAACCGAGCCTTCGTCATTATTGGCAACGATGTTTTCAAGGAATACTCCGCCCGGTGCGGAAAGCGCGTTCACAGCGACAAGGCGGGAAAGCTGATCCTGCGCGAAATTGAACACATCGGCACCCTCTTCGGTATCGGTAAGAAACTGCGTCACGACTTCGCCGGTACCCATAGCGGATACCGTGATCGTGTATTTTGTGTTCCATTCGTCCTGTGTGCCGAGCCACTCATTAAGCTTGTTCTGGGTAACGTCTTTGGTGCCGATCGTCGTCCAGACGCGGATCTCTTTCTTTTCCTGCGTATCGCCGGGCGCTCCGCCGCAGCCGGAAACCGCCGCGATCACAGCCGCGAGCGCGAATGCGGCTGTCTTTCTTATTTTCATTGTCATCACTCCGTTTTTGCGTAATGCAGTTTAATATTGCTTCTGCAAGTCTTCCGCGAACACTGTGACAGTGACCGGAAAGTGTGGTTCCGGGTTCAGGCAAAGTGATATCCTGAACTGTATCCGGTACAGTTAATCATTCTAACACAGAAATCCGGTCAAGTCCATAGGAAAGAATAAAAAACAAAATCATTTTGTTTGATTTCACAATTATACATAAACCGTTTTGTGGAATGTGCTGACAGACCGGACCTCGCAAAACGTAAGGTGAACTCTTACGGCGGTCGGATATTCCGATTTGCAGTTCTCACCCCGGCTGTAAAAGCCGATTGTTTAATCCCCGAAGCAATAACTGTCAAATGGCGGTTATTGAGGACACATTATTTATTGACATTGACCGAGTTTTCTGCTATAATATGCGTTGTCAAAAAAAGAAAGGAACTGCATTATGAAAAAGAAACTGATTTTGCTGACAGCACTTTGCATTTCGCTTTGTGCCGGCTGCTCCGGCGGTGCGGGACAGACTTCCGGCACCGAAACCGCCGATCCTGCGCAGACGGCTGCCGCTGCCGCCGGGGAACCTGCTTCCGGTGAGACCGTGATCCGGGACGGCAACGACATAAAGATAACCGCCGTTGGTTTTTCCGAAAGCAAGGAATACTGTGACGAGAAGATCCTTGCGCTGGATATTGTGATCGATACCGGCAAGGAGCTGTCGATATATCCGCAGGCTGCAAGCACGGGCGGGGAATACCGGCTCAAACCGTATGACGAATAAGGAGCAGGAATACAATGCTCGGACTGAGGTAAATGATTATGAAAAAAAGATATATGGTACAAATTTGGCTGAACGCGGCAATGCTGTTGTTTTTCATTGCCTTGTTCATAGTAGGTACATTCTGTGATGAGACAGTCGAGGCAGCCCTTTATTCTCCCGGAAACATAGTTGCAAAGGTCATAACCTGTACCGGTGTCTATCCTTTTTCAGCGGCGCCTGCTCTGTTTATCGGAGCGCTTTTTGAAAGAACTCTGCGTTCGCAGAAAAGCAAGGGCGTAAAGACCGCGCTCTGCATAGTGTGCATTGCCGCGGGGCTGTTTATGGGACTTGTGGGCGGCGGAATAATAACGGACAGAAACTGTCTGGGCTACTTTTTCCCGGATTTTCACAGAAACATACCGGTAATGGCAGTTGTAAGCGTGATACTTATCTATCCGCTGTTCTTCGTGGGATATAGGTTTGCGAAAAAGTCAGATGACAAGTACCTTTCACAGAGGATAATCGGACTTCTGATATTGATGATAATTGCTTTCGCGGCTATGGAACTGCTGAAAGGATTTTTCAGCCGTCCCAGATACCGCACTGCTGTCCTCGGCTACGAGGGTATAGGATTTGTACCGTGGTACACGAGGTTTTCGGGTGCTTCGGATCTCATGGAGCAGTACGGATTAATAGCAGATGAATTCCGGTCATTCCCCAGCGGTCACAGCATACAGAGCGTTTCGGCTGTATATATTCTTCCGGCGCTGTCATGGCTTTTCCCGAAGCTGAAAGACAAGCAGCTTGCGCTGAGTATTGCGGGACTGGTTTTCGGGATCCTGATAATGTTCACAAGAATAGTTCTCGGCGCACACTATCTGAGCGATGTTTCCGCGGGCGCGATAATAGGCTCTCTGCTTTCATTGGCGTTTACGACAGTTCAGATACGCATATCCGCGAAAAGCAGCAGGGAAGCCGCATAGAAACATATTAAATGACTCCGGGCAGCATGAACACTGTCCGGAGTTTTGGTTTATTTGTTGTTCGTTCGCAACTGCGCACCGTTAATCTTTCGGAGTCATATAGAACCTGCCGATAAGTCTTTCCGTGCGGACAACGTTTATGAACGCGTTCGCGTCGATGCGTTTTATCTCCTTTATCAGCGGTTTCAGTTCGTCTGTGCCTACTACCGAGTAGATCATCTGCCGCTCGTGATCGTTATATGTTCCGTGTGCTTCGATGCGGGTTGCGCCGTGGCGGGTGAGCGAGTTTATCGCGTCCGCGATCTCTTTCGGAAAATCGGTGACGATGAACATGGTGTTTCGCTTGTATCTCTTGTAGATCATATTTATGACCTGAGTTGAGGTGTACTGGAAAATTATGGAATACAGCGCTTTTTCCCAGCCGAAAATGAATCCGTCCGCCGTCAGCATGACAGCATTGAACGCAAGGATATAGTTGAATGCATCTACATGATATTTTTCGGAAATGGCGATCGAAATGAAATCCGTACCCCCGCTTGTTGCTCCGGCAATAAGGCACAGCGAAACGGAAAAACCGTTTATGATACCGCCGAATACGCTGATAAGCAGCATATCCGATGTTACCTCGCAGTGCGGGAGAAAGTCGGTCAGCAGACCGGTAACAACAATAGTTATGAACGAGAAGACCGTGAAACGCTTGCCTATCTTTCTGAATGATATGGCAGCGGGAATGATATTCATGCAGATATAAATGGGGCTGTACGGAAGCTCTATCCCGAAAAACGATGAGAAAAGGTTCTGTATCAGAATGGTAAGACCGGAAAATCCGCCCGGCAGAAGATCCCCGGTGTGGACGAATGTATTTATGTTGAGCGACATTATCAGTCCCGCCGCGGCGCACAGGGAAACACGCCCGGTATCTCTCAGCAGCATCCCGGCTATCATCTTCTTATCCGCTTTTTTCATATTATCACCTTATTCCCGCTTGAAAACGTATCTTCACAGCCTGCGGAACCATGTCCGGCAGAGCCTTTTTTAATGTCTGCTCATCAGCCAATAAATTGCTTCATAGCGTAGCTTGAAGTAATTTATTGGCTGCAAAAGTGCAAGGAAAATTTTTATATTTTAGGATTTTCCTTGCACTTTTGTTCGTCCGAAGGACGAAATGAGCTTGACATCAAGGAATGTGTCCGTTGTTTAAATGCACCGCAGGCGCATTTAAACAACATCTGAAAATCTGTTTTGCAGATTTTCAGTCAA
>JAGAWN010000201.1 GCA_017941355.1 Ruminiclostridium sp.
ATACTCTCCGTCTTTCGGAGACTTGCCGTTTCCGAACTGCTTTGGATCCGCGTAGCCGTCATCAGTGGCTATCCACTCGGTAAGGTGCTGATAGCCCGAAGTTATCTGATGAAAAGCTTTCCATGCTTCACGGTCTTCGGCTATAAGGTTCATGACGGAGTTGTAGATCTCCTTTCCCATAAGCTTGTCATTTGCCTTTTTAGCTTTCTGAACATAGCCGGAAACTACCGGTATGATTATGGCGGAAAGAACACCGATAATTGCTATAACAACTATCAGTTCGACCATAGTAAATCCTTTTTTACGTCTCATTCTGTAAAAATATTTCAGCACGACGCTCACCTCCTTGTGAAAGACTGTTAATCAAAATTTTAATAGTATTATACTACATTATTACGCAATTGTCAACGCTAATAACAGAATTATTTGAATCATGTCAAAATTTGTTGCAAATGCACAATGCGCTGTTGCATTTTGGGTGACAATTCGCTGAAACGTGCATATCGGATAGTAGAAATCATGCCTTGTACATTTTTTCTGCTGCAACATGACAATGCTTGTCATAACAAGTACATATCCCGAATATATTTTTTGTGACAGGAGCATTTGCTCAATAAGGACGGAGGTACACTATGGAACTTAAACTTGATAAAGAGCCGGTATTGCTTACCGAGACCGTGTATGACGGTCAGACAGAGCAGGGGATAGAGCTTGAACACGTTCTGCCGGATTACTGCCCGGATGTTTTCAGGCTTCTCAAATGCACGCTTACTCCGAGGATAGTCTCCTACGGCGTTTCGGAAAACAAACTGACGATCGACGGTGTTGTATATGTCAAAGTGCTGTATCTCGGAGAGGGCAGCAGTGACATAAATGTGGTTGACCAGAAATACACCTACTCCAAGACCGTGGAACTGTCGCGCGCGGTAAGAGATCCGATAGTGAACATTTTCCCCTATGTGGAGTATTGTACAGCGCGAGCGGTCAGCGGCAGACGGATAGATATCCGAGGTGCCGTGAGCCTGAAGATCAAAGTGACCGGCGTGTATGAGAGTGAACTGCTTTCCGGCGTACAGGGAATGGGAGCGGAGGTAAGCACCAGAACCGTTGATATCTGCGATGACAGGCTTTGCGGCGGTTCCCAGTATATAGTCCGTGAGGACATAGAGACAGGTGCAGGCGGAGGGATAACCGCTGTGATATCATCGGAGTGTACTGCTTCCGTAAGCGATACAAAGGTGATCGCCGACAAGGTGGTAGTAAAGGGTGAAGCGAACATAAAGGCGCTGTACATTATAAAGAACAGTTCCGGCGATTCCTCCGCGGAGGTCATGGAAGCTTCTGTTCCGCTCAGCCGCATCATCGACGTGAACGGGGTAACAGATTCCCATACCGTGACCGCCGAACTGGACATAATGGACTTTTCGCTGGAGATCAGACAGGGCGATGACGGGGAAAACCGCACATTCGGCTGTGAAATGACGGTTGACTGCAAGGTATGTGCCTGCAGGGAAACTCAGATAAAACTTGTCGATGATCTGTACTCGACCGAATACGAATCCTCATTCACGGTTACTCCCGTAAAGCTTGAAAGCGCGCCGCGCTCCGCAGCTATGCAGTTCGGGGTGAAAACGAATGCCGACTACACCGACGGAAGCATTGCGGAGATCTTCGATGTTTCATGTGACATTACCGGCATCAGTCCCGGAGTGTCCGACAGCGGCAGAACAAAGCTTAATATCCGCGTACTGTTCCGTGTCATAGGCAAGGATTCCGACGGTACGCCGATAGTTCTTGAAAAGAACGAAAGCATCGACGCGGAGACGGATATCCCGTCCGATGAGGTATTTACGCTGCTTCCCTGTACTCACGTTTCGGGAGTCAGCTTCGGAATAACCGGTGACAATTCCGCCGAACTGCGCGCGCAGGTGAACATTATCGGATCGGTAAGCCGCGTGAATACTGTCAACGCGGTAAATGAGATAACAGTCAGCGAGGATAAGCCGAAGCAGAAGGATACCGACTACGCGCTGCGGCTGTATTTCGCTGACGACGGTGAGAGCGTGTGGGAGATATCAAAGCGGTACAACACTTCGGCAGCGGCAATTATGGCGGAAAATGAGCTTGACGGCGGTTCCGACACCGTGTCGGGAATGATACTCATTCCGATAGTATAACTAAACATCGAAAGGAACAGACAATGAACAGATCAATATATCAGGACATTTCGAGCAGAACGGACGGGAATATATACATCGGTATAGTGGGACCCGTCCGTTCGGGGAAATCCACATTCATCAGCAAGTTCATGCAGACTATCGTTATTCCGAACATCGAAAGCTCTTTCCGGCGCGAACGTGCGGTCGATGAACTTCCGCAGTCCGCTGCGGGCAGAACGATAATGACCACCGAGCCTAAGTTTGTGCCGGAAGAATCGGTTTCGGTGAAACTTGATGACAGCACGGTAATGAACGTCCGGCTTATCGACTGCGTAGGCTATATCGTTCCGAGCGCGATAGGCTACATAGAGAACGAGCAGCCGCGAATGGTAATGACACCGTGGTTCGATACCGAGATACCGTTCAATATGGCAGCCGAAGTGGGAACGCAGAAAGTGATAAATGAACATAGCACGATCGGACTTGTCATCACCACCGACGGCAGTATAACCGACATTCCCCGCGAGGAATACGAGGAAGCGGAGAAAAGAGTAATTGACGAGCTGAACAACATCAATAAGCCGTTTGCGGTCATTCTCAACTGCCGCGAACCGCAGAGCGAAGAGAGCCGTGCGCTTGCAGAGCGGCTTTCCGGGGAATACGGCAAGCCTGTGATCCCGCTCAACTGCACCGAGATAGGCGAGAAAGACGTAAAAGAGATACTTACGGAGGTGCTTTTGCAGTTCCCGGTCAAGGAGATCTGTATAAAGATGCCGAAATGGGTCAATTCACTCGATAAGGATCATTGGCTGAAGCGTGATATATTCGCGGCGATAAGGAACGCAGCAGCAGGGATAGGTTCGGTAGGGGATATCCGCAATATAACTTCATGTATGGATTCCGATGATAATATCGAGGAGTGCGGGATAGAAGAAATAGATCTCGGAAAGGGTGCCGGCTATATAAACATATCTCTGAAAAAGGATCTGTTCTATAAGATACTCGGTGAAGCAACGGGTCTGGAACTGCACGACGAGGGGGATCTCATGCCCTGCATGATAGAACTTGCGGCAGTGAAGAAGAGGTATGAAAAGGTGAAGAGCGCACTTGACGAGGTGCAGGCTACCGGGTACGGGATAGTTATGCCGGATATCGGGGAACTCAGCCTTGAGGAGCCGGAGATCGTCAAGCAGGGCGGAAAATACGGAGTACGTCTGCGGGCGCACGCGCCGTCGATACACATGATGTCGGCGGATATTGAGACAGAGGTATCTCCGATAGTCGGTTCCGAGCGTCAGAGCGAGGAGCTTATCCGCTACCTGCTCAACGAGTTTGAGGAGGATCCGATAAAACTCTGGGAAAGCAATATATTCGGAAAATCCCTGCATGAGCTTGTGAACGAGGGACTGCGCAACAAGCTGTTCCGTATGCCGTCAGACGCACGCGCGAAGCTGCGCGAGACTATAGAACGCATTATCAATGAGGGCTGCGGCGGTCTTATCTGTATTATTCTGTGAACATAAAAACAGCAGACTCATCATCGGGTCTGCTGTTTTGAATTATTGTTTACGAAGCAGAATGATCGGCTGCCGTTTAATATATCTGTGTGTCACCGGATCCGGTCAGCTGTCCATACTGCCTGTGAGCTTCGGAAAAACTCTTCCGGTGAGACGCGGCGTTTTGTCTGCAGCGGTAAATCCGGCCGGAATGACGACATTGTCACGAACAATGAGATTAGCGGCATAAAGCATAAGAATACTTATGAGGTTTTTGAAACGTTTTATCGAGTTCACCTGCAGATCACCTTTCCTTTCATTTTCAATGATAACAGGTAATTGTGAAAATTGTATGAAATTGAACGAATAATCTGTTGAAAATCGTTTATTTGTTCTTGATCTCGATGATCTGATTCTCGTTTTCGCGGTATCCGCTGCTCTTCTTTGCTTTACCGCGTGCGGACATCATTCTGAAAATCGCAAAGGCATCGAGTATAGCTTCAACAATTATCGCAATTCCCATTATCAGTGATATTATCTCACCGAATAAGTTGGGGTAAATACAGATCATAATACTCAGCGCGATCACGATCACCGAAGCGATCAGGAGGAAGTACCAGTTCATATCTCCGAGATTTTTCAGTATCAGCGCTCTGCGGCAGTTGACGATACTCTCAATAAGTATCAGCGCGCCGATTATGATGGCAAGGAGATTCTGCAAAGCTTCCGCCTGCACAATAAATGCTACGCCGATTATTGTTATCAGTACACCGGTGGTAAGCCCGCGCCGGAAGCTGTAGGGACGGTTGTTTGTGACAAAAGCTATCAGATCGAACACGCCGTAGCAAACCATAAGTGCGCCTACGACAATAAACAGAATGTTTGTCGTCATATCACGGTAGATGATAAGAAAGATACCGATAACCAGTTCGACAACTACCTGAAATATCAGCGGAACCTTGGTTTCCTGTTCGGATTCCTCAATGACGATTGATATGTTTTTATCCTCGCGCATGGCGAACCTCCTGTCACTTCTTCTTAGTATATTTTATTGCGAGAACTACCGCGATCACAGCGAATACAATGAACACCACCGCAACGCCGAGATAGATGAATGCCATCATTCTCTTGCCGGCGGTTTCAGCCATTTCCATAAGCGCTCTGTCCTCCGCGCTGAGAGTGCCGGAGTTTTTATCCGGACGTACAAGCGTTACTTCTTCGGCGGTATCGCCTCCGCGGGAGGCTGTTTCAACCGCGCTTTCGTCATTTTCGTAGATGATCGGATCTGCGTTTTCAAGCTCTTTCATATCAAGAGTCTGAACGTCGTATTCTGCCTCAGTGGGATCGCCGTTCTCATCGAATTTGTAAGTCGCGGTAATGAGCGTCATTGTATCGAATGAGACATTCATTTCCGAAAAATCGCTGGAATCCCGCTTATCCTCCGGTATCTCAATGATCCTGTCGAATTTCCCGCCAACGGTGTCATAGCGGTAAACGAAAAAGTCGCTGCAGACATAGAGATCGTTTTTATAGCCGAAGCTGTATTTCGGAAGGCTCCCGTCCGGCATGGATATCTCTTCGATATCGCCGTCATACGTCGCTCTTATCACTTTCATTGAATTGAGATCGCAGAAATACCAGTTTCCGTTGATGTAGCTGAAAGTGGAGTAAACACTGTACGTTTCGTTTTTGTCCGAGAAGAATTTGTCATCGAAGCTTCCTGATCTTCCGGATTCCGGCACTACGTCAATATTGTCGGGATTTACGTTATACGAAACGCTCCAGTCCGGGTGTTCAAGCTCCTTGATCTCGTCGTCGCTTTTCAGAAAAAATTCATGTACGGCGCTGCCGATATCGCTGCTGTCGTTGTTCATGTCCCATAGAGCGGTATAGCCGCTTGTGAATACCCAGTCGTCCCATGTGGGATCGCAGTGATACCACTCGCCGTCGATCTTCGCCATTACCCATTCGTGGTCTATGGTGTCGCTGTCAACGGTGATCGCGGGGATCCCCGCTTCATTCAGCAGTATTGCGTACAGCTTTGCGTAAGCGGCACATACGGCGCTGCCGTCACAGAGAAGTCCGACGGTAGTATATGCGTCCTCGGGGTATATTTCATTGCCGTCATCATCGGTTCCCGTAGGTTCGGCATAGCTTGCCGATGAAATAATGAAATCGTACAGAACCAGTGCCTTTTCCGCGTCTGCCATTTTTCTCTGTGCAAGGGATTTGGCAGTGTTGAAACGCTCGGAAATGATCTTGCGATCCTCCTCAACGCGTTCAAGATCACAGGTCCCGTCTGCTTTTTTGTATCTGTCGAAGTAATCGAGCTTTACTCCCTTTATTGCGCCGGAATCCGATTTGTCAAGGGTGAATGTGACGTATGTTTCGCTGTATTTTCCGAAGCTTATGCTTGCGACATCGGCATTTGCGTGTGCAAAAAGCACGAACAGGTCTGCCGAAACATCGGCTCCCGAAAGACCGTAAGAGGAAAGCGGGACATAGCTTTCGCCATTTTTGAGCGCGGCGCGGTATTCATCGAGGATCTTGTTCAGAGTCTGCGTCGCAACCGAGTAATCTCCGTAAGCGGCGGCAGGAACAATGAAGCAGCAGAGCATGACCGCGCAGAGCAGCAGACTGATTAGTTTTTTCATATTTCCCTCCGGATAACTGCGGAAGATCACTTCATGAGAAGTACCATTACCGCTTTCTGAGCGTGCAGTCTGTTCTCGGCTTCGTCGAATATCTCGTTCGCGTGAGCCTCGAACACCTTTTCCGTAATTTCTTCCTCTCTGTGTGCAGGCAGGCAGTGAAGCACCATAGCGTCGGACTTCGCGGCAGCCATTACCTCGTCGTTCACCTGATAGCCCTTGAATGCGATCTTTCTCTTCTCGGCTTCGCCCTCCTGACCCATGGAAGCCCATACGTCAGTGTAGACAGCGTCGGCATTTTCGGCAGCCTTTACAGGATCGTTCACGATCTCGAACTTGTCGCCGTATGCCTTTGCAAAGTCGAGTATCTCAGCGGGCGGATAGTAACCCTCGGGGCAGGCGAGAGATACACTCATGCCTGTCTTTAAGCAGCCTACAGTCAGCGAGTTTGCCATGTTGTTGCCGTCGCCGATGAAGCAGAATTTAAGTCCGTCAAGCTTGTTCTTGTACTCCCGGATAGTCATGAGATCGGCAAGTACCTGACAGGGGTGAGCAAAGTCTGTGAGTCCGTTGATTATCGGTATCGAGCCGTACTTTGCGAGATCATCGACCTCCTGCTGTGCGAACGTTCTTATCATAATGCCGCTGAGGTACCGGGAAAGCACTCTCGCGGTGTCCTGCACCGGCTCGCCTCTGCCGATCTGGAGATCCTTGGACGAGAGGAAGAGCGGGTGTCCGCCGAGCTGATACATACCGGTCTCAAAGGAGACGCGTGTTCTTGTTGAGGATTTCTGGAATATCATTCCGAGAGTCTTTCCCTCAAGATGTCTGTGGGGTATACCGTTTTTCAGTTCGTATTTGAGCTGGTCTGCGGTGTTGAGTATTTCGGTTATCTCCTCTGTGCTGAGATCGAGCATTTTCAATAAGTGTTTCATATCGTTATTTCCTTTCTTATTTCAGTATGTCCGCAAGTATCGCGATCCCCTTGTCTATCTCGTCATAGCTTATAGTAAGCGGCGGCAGGAGTCTTACCTTTTCCTTCGCGGTAAGTACAAGCAGCCCATTGTCGAGAGCAGCCTGAGCGACTGCCTTTGCGTCCTTGGTTTTCAGCGAAATGCCGATCATCAGACCCATTCCGCTTGTGCCGCCGACTTCGGGTATAGCGTTCAGCTTTTCCCGGAAGTATTCGCCTTTCTTTGCGACTTCCGCGAGGAAAGCGGGATCAGCGGCTTTCTTCATTACCTCCAGACCGCCTGCGCAGCACACGGGGTTGCCGCCGAAGGTGGAACCGTGAGTTCCCGATGTCAGAACGTTCGCACACTTCTTTCCGGTAAGGCAGGCTCCCATAGGAAGTCCGCCTGCGATGCCCTTTGCGAGAGTAACGATATCCGGCTTATGTCCGAAGTTGTCACCTGCGAGGAACTTACCCGTCCTGCCGATACCGGTCTGTACCTCGTCCGCAATCGTCAGAACATCTTTCGGTGCAGTAAGCTCGTATATCGAGTCAACAGACGCCTGATCGAGAGCGTTCACTCCGCCCTCGCCCTGTATATGCTCAAACATAACGGCGCATACAGTATCGTCAAGCTTTGCTTTGAGGTCGTCGATATCATTCGCTTTCACGAATATGAACCCTTCCGTGAAAGGGAAGAAGTAGTTGTGGAAAACGTCCTGACCGGTGGCGGAGAGGGTGGTTATCGTTCTGCCGTGGAACGAGTTCACCAGCGTGATTATGTTGTGTCTGCCCTTGCCGTATTTGTCGAAGCTGTACTTCCGCGCGATCTTGATAGCACACTCGTTGGCTTCCGCGCCGGAGTTCCCGAAGAATACTTTCTCCATTCCGGCTGCTTCCGTAAGCTTTGCCGCGAAGTCCGCCTGCACCTTTGTGTAGTAGTAGTTGGAGGTGTGCTGTATCTTCCGAACCTGCGCGCATACCGCGTCAGCCCAGTCATCGTTGCAGTAGCCGAGGGAGTTTGTACCTATGCCGCTGCCGAAGTCAATGTAGTGTTTTCCGTTTTCGTCTGTGGCAGTCTCGCCGCTGCCGCTGTCCATAACGAGCGGATACCGCCCGTAAGTCCCCATGACGTGTTCGTTGAATTTTTCTATCGTACTCATGGTTTACCTCACTTTATCATTGTACCCGCGCCGGTGCTGGTAAGCAGTTCTATCAGTATCGAATGCGGTATCCGTCCGTCGATGATTATTGATTGCTTTACGCCGCGGCGAACAGCCTCGACACAGCAGTCTATCTTCGGTATCATGCCGCCGGAGATGATACCTTGATTTTTCAGGTAAGGCACTTCGCTGAGCCCCACCTGCGGGATAAGGGTGCTTTCGTCGTCCTTGTCGCGGAGCAGTCCCACTATGTCTGTCAGCAGAACAAGGCTTTCCGCGTGCATCTCAGCCGCTATACGGGCTGCCGCCGTATCGGCGTTGATGTTATAGACCTTGCCGTCCGCACTGCTTGCGACAGTCGAGATCACCGGAATGTAGCCGTTATCCAGCGCATCGTTGATGATCTTCGGGTCAACCTTTGTGATCTCACCTACAAGTCCGAGATCGGGGTCAAGCTGCTTTGCTTCTATCATGTGGCTGTCAAGTCCGCAGAGTCCGATAGCTTTGCCGTTGTGCCGGTAAAGCTTGTCAACAAGATCCTTGTTAAGCTTTCCGCAGAGCACCATTTGTACTATCTCGATCGTTTCCTCGTCGGTGTAACGCAGCCCGTTCACGAACTTGCTTTCCTTGTTCACGCGCTTTAACATCGCGTTTATCTCCGGACCGCCGCCGTGGACAAGCACTATCTTTACTCCGATCGTGCGCAGCAGCACGATATCCGACATTACGGCGGTCTTTAAGTCCTCATTGGTCATTGCGTTTCCGCCGTATTTGATGACAACGACCTTGCCGTTGTATTTCTGAATGTAGGGCAGGGCATCGCTTAAAATGCCCGCGCGAATTTCATTTGAGATGTTTTCCATTTTCAGTTGCTCCTGTATTTTATAGTATATGTGGTTTAACATAAACCACGCAGACCAGACAGATCGGGCATGAATAATGCCACGAGTATCAATATTACCATAAGGTAACCTATAAAAAGTGTTGCTAAGATCACAAGAACCGCTCTGATTATCTTCAATATCTTGTTGTCGGTTATCCATGCTGCCAAAGATACCGAGCCGTAAATTAGCGCGGTCTCGAATGACGCGTAATAGGAACCACTGTCATTGAGGTCAATTATGAAAAGCACTATTCCGTATATCATTATCATAATGGTAAGAATAAGGTTTATTTTGCCGTGCTTCTTTTTTGACAGGATACCCGTGAACAGCATTGACCACCAAAGAGCGAAAAGAACCAAAGCAATTAATAATAATGTAATGGTATTCTCCTTGATATAAAAACCCATTGAACATTAGCTCCTGTAATCGCCGTTTATCTTCACATAATCATAAGTGAGGTCACAGCCGTAAGCCATTGCGCCGTTTTCACCCTGATTGAGGTCAATTATTATTGTAATATCGGTCTCGGTGAGTATCTTCTTTGCGAGCGTTTCGTCGAAGTCGAGCAGCGAGCCCTGTTTGCAGACATTCAGATAACCGCCGTTCGATGCTATATCAATATCTATCTTGTTCACATCGTAATCGGCATTCGCATAGCCGAGTGCGCACATGATACGTCCGCAGTTCGCGTCCTCACCGAACATCGCCGCCTTGAACAGGCTCGACATGATGACCGATTTTGCGGCGGTCTTTGCAGTCTCGAAGCTGTCTGCGCCCTTGACGTTGCACTCGATAAGCTTTGTTGCGCCCTCGCCGTCGCGTGCCATCATTCTTGCGAGGTTCACCATGACAGTCCAAAGAGCTTCACAGAAAATGCCGTAGTCGTCATTCTCTTCGGTTATCTCGCTGTTGCCGGCACAACCGTTTGCCATTACAACGCACATATCGTTGGTTGACATATCGCCGTCAACACTCACGCAGTTCAGCGTTGTCTGAACGTTTTCGCAGAGCGCTTTCTTTATCATTTCCGGTGATATTGCCGCGTCACTTGTTATGAATGTCAGTGTTGTCGCCATGTTCGGGTGAATCATTCCGCTGCCTTTGAGCATACCGCCTATACGGCAGGTCTTGCCGTCCAGCGTGAACTCCACCGCGACTTCTTTCGGCTTGGTATCGGTGGTCATTATCGCCTTTACAGCCTCATCGTTGCCGGTGTAGGAAAGCCCCTCATAAAGCGCGGGAATGCCGTTTGCGATAGGTTCGATAGGAAGCACCTGACCGATGACTCCCGTTGAACCCACTACCATATCATTTGCGGAGATACCCATTGCTGCCGCCGCAAGTTCAGCCATTTTACGGGCTTTCTCTATACCGTCGGCATTGCAGGTGTTAGCGTTCACGGAGTTCACGATAACGCCCTGTGCGTAGCCGTCAGCAAGGTTCTCTTTGGTAACAGTCAGCGGAGCGCCTTTTACCTTGTTGGTGGTATAGACTGCCGCTGCGGCAGCGCGCCTTTCGGAGTACATCATTGCAAGATCATTCTTCTTCTTTGCGGAGGGCATGGCATTGTTCGCAGCCTGCGACTTCTCCTCGGTATCGGTGAGCGCCTTGTGAGCAAGTCCGCAGTGAATACCGTTTGCTTTCCAGCCTTTAGCCGCGCAGACACCACCGTCAACAAAGGTGTTGATATCGGAGCTTATCAGCCCTATTCCCATTTCATCGGCAAGCTTTTGGAGCTTTGCGCTTATCGTAACTTCATTCATAACAGTATCTCCTTATATAAGTCCTTTTGTTTCGTCAATGCCCATCATTATGTTGAGGCACTGTACAGCTGCGCCGCTTGCACCCTTGCCGAGATTGTCAAGGCGTGAAACGACGAGAAGCCGCATTTCGTTGCCGCTTACTATTATCTGCATATTGTTGGTGTTTTCGAGGGTGTTCGCGCCGATGTAACCGTCCGGAAGAACGTCCTTGCCGTCAAGCTCCGCGACTTTCACAAAGTTGCAGTCCTTGTAATGCTCAGCGAACATTTCACGAATGTCGGAGGGCGTTACCGGTTTTGCAAGCAGTCTCGCGTGCAGGGGCAGGGAAACGGTCATTCCCGCGTAGTAGTCGCACACATAAGGATTGAACGTCGGCTCATGGTCAAGCCCCGATATCACGCGCATTTCCGGCAGGTGCTTGTGCTGCTGGGTGAGAGCGTACTGGCGGGGAGTGTCGAACTCCTTTGAGCGGTCGGGTGACTGGTACTGCGCTATACCGCGCTTTCCCGCGCCGCTGTAGCCCGATACCGCATGAACGGAAACGGGATAATCCTTAGGCAGGATACCGCTCTGCACAAGCGGATATACCATTGACAGAAACCCGCTCGCATAGCAGCCGGGGACTGCAACACGCTTTGATGTGCGTATCTTTTCGCGGTGAGCAGGGGAGAGCTCCGGGAATCCGTAAGCCCATTCCGGGTCGATGCGGTGAGCGGTCGAAGCGTCGATTATGCGGGTGTTGTCGTTCTCAACGAGGGAGACCGCCTCGATCGCCGCGTTATCCGGCAGGCAGAGGATAGTGAAGTCCGAAGCGTTTATGAACTTGCAGCGCTCCTCGGTGTCCTTGCGCTTTGCATCGTCGATCGTGAGCAGCTCGATATCCGCTCTGTCTTTAAGGCGCTCAACGATCTTGAGTCCCGTAGTGCCTTCCTGTCCGTCAATGAATACTTTTACCATTTCTTTATTCCTCTTTGTCAAAAATTGAAATACGGATAGCATTTATACTGTTCCGGCATATTCTCGCCCAGATTTGTCCATCCGATATTCTTTATAAAAAACGATTGTTCATCAGGGAAAATGTATTTATTGAGATATTCAATGAAATCATTCTCCGTGTACGATACAATATTTCCTGTTCTGTATTTTGAAGCATCGGGACTTTTGTGCAGCCAATTACAACAAAACTCCATGCAATATTTTTCAAGGTCATCGGCAACAGCATCGGGAACAGCATATATAACGCTGTCACCGTCGGCGCTTAATATAACTTTTTTCACTTATTCTCCTCCGTATAGAACTGGCTCATACCCGCGCCGCGCTCGTCGTTCGGTCTGCGGAAGAACCCGAACTTCTCGTAGAACGGTTCCTTGTCCTTTGCCGAGAGCAGGGAGACCATTGTAGTCTCTCCTTCCTCGATGTATTCGGTATGTACGAAGTCCATGAGCTGCGAGATCATCTGCTTGCCGATGCCCTGACGCTGATAGTCGGGGTGAACGATAACGTCCACCACCAGCAGATGATACCCGCCGTCACCGACTGCGCGTGCCATAGAAACAGCTTTTCCGGTCTCGCTGTCGCGCCCTACGGTGATGAAAATGGACTTGGGTATGCTCTTTATGAACTGGCGCTCGGAGACCTGATACCAGTCAACGAGACTGCGCAGATAATTGTATTCCTCAAATGAAATGGTCTTGTCAAATGTTATCATAATCTTTCACGCACATATCCGATCTGTTTCATTACGCTTTCCGGAGCGGGTCCGCCGTATGATGTACGGCACTTTACGCAGTGTTCGAGACTTATCGCTTCGTAGAGGTCGTTGTCGAAAAGCTCGCTCTTTGCTTTGTAACATTCAAGCGGGAGTTCTTCAAGGGTAGTGTTCTTCTCAATGCATTCCGCGACCAGTCCGCCGGTTATCTTGTAAGCATCGCGGAACGGCATACCTTTCTTCACGAGGTAATCCGCACAGTCGGTAGCGTTGATGAAGCCCTTTGCCGCTGCCTTGCGCATATTATCCTTTAATACAGTCATGGTGTTCAGCATGGGGGTGAACGTGGATATGCACAGCTTTACGTTGTCAACTGCGTCGAATATCGCTTCCTTGTCCTCCTGCATATCCTTGTTATATGCAAGCGGCAGTCCCTTCATCATGGCGAGCAGCGTCATGTTGTCTCCGAAAACGCGTGCAGCCTTGCCGCGGACGAGTTCCGCGACATCGGGGTTTTTCTTCTGAGGCATGATACTGGAGCCTGTCGCAAACGCGTCGTCAAGCTCGATAAACTTGAATTCCCAGCTGCACCACATGATTATCTCCTCAGAGAAGCGGGAAAGATGCATCATTATAGTGGATATAGCGCTTGCAAGCTCAATACAGAAGTCTCTGTCGGAAACGCCGTCCAGAGAGTTTGCCATAGGCTCGGTAAAACCGAGCAGCTTTGTGGTCATGAAGCGGTCAATGGGGTAGGTAGTACCCGCAAGTGCGCCGCTCCCGAGAGGATTCACGTTCATGCGCTTTGCGGTATCGTCAAGTCTGCCGATATCGCGCAGCAGCATCTGTGCATACGCCATTAAATGATGTCCGAATGTGATAGGCTGTGCGCGCTGAAGATGCGTGTACCCCGGCATAATTGTGTCCGCGTGTTTCTCGGCGATATCGCATATAGTAGCAATAAGCTTTGTGAGCCGCTCCTTGATGTTCACGATCTCGCCGCGCAGGTACAGTCTGATATCAACAGCCACCTGATCGTTGCGGGAGCGGGAAGTATGAAGACGTTTGCCCACATCGCCAAGTCTTTTCGTAAGTTCGGCTTCTATGAACATGTGTATATCCTCGGCGTTCATATCCAGTTCCAGCTTACCCACTTCGATATCCGCGAGAATTGACTGCAAGCCCTGTATTATTGCCGCACTGTCCTGCTTTGAGATTATCCCCGCAGCGCCAAGCATTTCCGCATGAGCTATACTGCCCGCAATGTCGTTTCTGTACATACGTCCGTCAAATGAGATCGAAGAGTTGAAAGCGTTCACGCCGCTGTCAGTCTCCTTTGAGAAGCGTCCTGCCCACATTTTGTCCATAGTTATTGCTCCTTAATCGTATATTTTCTTCTCAGAGTGAGGGATCCCGTTCTCATCATAATTGATGTGCTCTTCGTAAACAATTCTGCCCTCACGGTACTCTATCAGGTCCTCGGAGAGTTTTCCGTTCTCGTTCGATTCAGACCTGCACAATCTGCCATATCCATCGTAATGATTTGTGTATTCTTTATGCTCACCGTAAGCGTCGATTACGATCTCCGCACGGTCTATCCCGTGTTCGCTGATATAGTCCCGGTCATCAAATTCCGGGTGCTGTCCATCGTAGTAATCATCGACACTCACTTCGCGGCTGCTGAGTAGGTTTTCACCTGAAAATGCTGTGATTACGACCTTATTATCCATTTATTGTTCTCCGGTAAATGTCCCATTTAAACAAACAACCGATATATGCGGCTTTGGTACCGCATATATCGTAGTGTTCATATTATCACGCTTTATGTAAAAAATCACTTGTTCCTGTTTTCGTCAAGCAGTGCCTTTACCTTGATTGGCAGACCGAACAGGTTGATGAATCCCGCGCTGTCCTTCTGATCGTAAACATCGTCCTCGCCGAAGGAAGCGAAATCTTCGCTGTAGAGGGTGTAGGGAGATGTCACACCGGCATTGATGATGTTGCCCTTGTAAAGTTTGAGTTTAACTTCGCCTGTGCAGGTCTCCTGAGTCTTGTCAACGAAAGCGTCCATAGCTTCTCTGAGGGGGGTGAACCACTGTCCGTTGTAAACGAGGTCGGCGTACTTCTGAGCAAGACCTGCCTTGTAGTGCTGAGTTTCCTTGTCAAGACATATTGTTTCGAGAACTTCGTGTGCATGATACAAGATCGTGCCGCCGGGAGTTTCATAAACACCTCTGGACTTCATACCTACAAGTCTGTTCTCAACTACGTCGAAGAGACCGATACCGTTCTCGCCGCCGAGTTTGTTGAGTTTCTTGATGAGTGTTACGCCGTCCATTTTCTCGCCGTCCAGCGCTACCGGAATACCCTTTTCAAAGGAAATAGTAACATAAGTGGGCTTGTCGGGAGCCTGTTCGGGGGAAACTCCGAGTTCGAGGAAACCGGGCTTGTTGTACTGCGGCTCGTTTGCGGGGTCTTCGAGATCAAGACCTTCGTGGGAGAGGTGCCAGAGGTTCATGTCTTTGGAGTAGTTTGTCTCGCGTGTGATCTTGATCGGAACGTTGTGAGCCTCTGCGTAGTCGATCTCCTGATCTCTGGACTTGATATCCCATATTCTCCACGGAGCGATTATTTTCAGGTTGGGTGCGAGAGCCTTTATAGTAAGCTCGAAACGAACCTGATCGTTGCCCTTGCCGGTGCAGCCGTGGCAGATAGCGTCAGCACCCTCTTTTTTAGCGATCTCGACAAGTCTCTTTGCGATAGGAGGACGAGCGAAGGAAGTGCCGAGCAGATAGCCTTCGTATTTAGCGCCTGCTTTGAGAGTCGGGAAGATGAAGTCATTGACGAATTCTTCCTGGATATCCTCTATGTAGAGCTTTGAAGCACCTGTTTTCTTTGCGCGCTCTTCAAGGCCGACGATCTCGGAATCCTGACCTACGTTTCCTGCAACGCAGATCACTTCGCAGCCGGGATAGTTTTCTTTAAGCCACGGGATGATGATAGATGTGTCGAGTCCGCCGGAATAAGCGAGTACGATCTTTTTGATTTCGTTTGCCATTTTAGTTTTCTCCTTTGCAGCAGATAAAAAATATTAACATATACTATTATACGCAAAATATTCACATTGTCAAGGCTTTTTATTCGTAAAAACGAATATTATACCGCATAACACGCATATTAAATGAATATTGTGAATTTCTCTCTTTTGTTCATATAATATATCTATATAGTACAGCTTTCAAATCTGTAAAATCTGCCGAATTTTGAGTTTAAAGGAAAATTTTGTTCACATTTTCTTGACAAAACGAATGTTCTTATGTATAATGATTATGTGAACAGAAATGTATGAACAGTTGCTTAATGTTCATATTATGTCGTAAGATGTATTCGGAAAGGATATAAAAATGCTTTTAGGTGAAAAACTGGAGATACTTATTGAACGCCGCAATATGAGCAAGACGGAGTTTGCGGAAAGTGTCGGCATTACATACCGTGGACTTGCCAATTACCTTAACGGTTCAAGAAAGCCGAAAAAGGAAGTGCTGGAAAAGATATGCAGCAAGCTTGAGGTTACGCCCGAGTTTATTACCGACGATACCAAAAGCCTTATCCTCGACAGTAAGGAACGCTTCGTGTTCAATTCAAAATCTGATTCTTCATCTATCCGGGAAGCTGCCGATTACCTTGAAAAGGGTAAGCAGATATTCGAGAGCAGCAGCATAAGCAGTGATGATAAAAAAGCTCTGTTTTCCTGTCTTACCGAACTGTATTTCAATTCCGCAAAGTCAAGCAATCAGGAACGTTCATAATTTCTGATGCTATGAATTTGTGAAAGGCAAGGTATAATGGATAAAAGTAAGATCGAGAGGATAAATTTCCTTGCGCGAAAGTCAAAATCCGATGGACTTACGGATGAAGAAAAGGCTGAGCAGCAGAAGCTTCGCAGCGAGTACAGAGAGTATATGAAAAAGGGCTTTATGGCTGAACTTTCCAATACATATATCGTTGATGAAAACGGGAATAAGCGGCGGTTTCTGAAACAATGAGCGAAGAAAGCACCACATACAGCAGCATTGGTTTCTGCTGTATTGTCGAACCGTCATCAGCCGTTTCATGGAGCAATCAGTATGATCTGTTCCGTAAGATAGTATCTTCCCGTAAGTTCAGAAGCACATTCGCGGCTGCGTCTTTGCTCCATACAGGCTTTGAACATCGCATAACCTTTGAAAGCGTGCGGTACAGAACTACATTCAACCCTATTCCGGGTATGCGTTACTTAGGTGTTGCTTATCCGGAGGATTGTTTTGTACGGAAAGCGTATTCGGAGATGTACGCGAGAATATTCAATATCCGCAGCAATTCAGGGAAAAGCGTCTTTGCGCTGTCAAAGGCGAGGGAAGCCCTTGAAAGCAGCGGAGCGCCGGATGACGCACTGCTGGCGCTTGACGAAGCGATAAGATTCAACGGCGAGATGATGAATGATTCGTCGAATATACTTCGTCTTTTTGACGCGGAACATATATGCAGCTATGTCGATATATCCGAAAGTCTGGATTCTACCTATAAGCTTGTAAAGAAATATAACGGTATTCTGAACAGGACGATACTTTTTGATACAGAGATCGAATGTAAGGTCGCGAGGGTGAATTATACAATACTCGATTCCGCGCTGCTGGAGATCATACGGGTCATGTACAGATGTATGCCGGATGGCTCCGAAGCTTCATTGAAGATACGATGCAGCCGCAGCAGCGAGATCAGTCTGAGTACCGATATTAAAGTATTTGATGAGTTTTCCGTCTCTTCCGTTGATTATGAGCTGCGGGATATATGCTGCGCTTTTGAATGCCTGGGCGGAAAAGCCGAGGCGGTACTGAACGGAGACCGGTTCGTTATCCGCGCGGGAGCAAGGATCCCGCTTTCCAATTATATCTGCCGCGTAAGTCCCGACGGCGGTATCGGCGGGGTGCGGCTGAGAGGATACAGCAGAATAATGCCTAAACGCACCGGATACGGAACTGTCACATTCCGAAGCCCCGAGGTTGAATACAAGGTGGATTTCAAGGCTCTGCTTGCCGATATTATGCTGGGATCGCTGTTTGAGTATTCAGAGGCTTAGTATGTTGAACGTGCGGAACAAACCGTTTGACGCAAAAAAACCGTGAATGAGTGTGCCGTAAACATACACATAACTGAATTATTCGGTATTTTTTTGAATAAAGATTGAATTTATTTTATTTTTTTCATTTTATCACATAATTATCACATTAACGGGTTATACTATTAGCAGTTAAAGGGGTCGCCCTTTAACTATGATTAATGATGAGTTAATCATAATTTCCTCTCCCAACATTTCATTGTTAATTATTTGATTTGATCTTTTCCCGTGTAGGGAAACCCGTTCAGTACAGGACATCGGTTCTTTACTGAACATTTTTTTTAACCTGGAAGGGCAGCGGTAAATAGAGCGTAAAACGCCGTCCGCAGCCGAAGAGATATGAAACGGAGGCTTGTATGTACAAAATACTGGTAGCTGATGATGAGCAGAACATCAGAGAAGTTATACGCGAATATGCGGAGTTTGAGGGACATGAGGTAAAGGAAGCCGTTGACGGTATGCAGGCTGTGGAAATGGCAAAGAACGAGGAGTTCGATATCATTATCCTCGATGTCATGATGCCGAAGCTTGACGGTTTTTCAGCCTGCAAGGAGATCCGCAAGACCAGAAACACGCCGGTCCTTATGCTTTCGGCGCGCGGCGAGGAGTACGACAAGCTTTTCGGTTTTGAGATCGGTGCCGATGATTATGTTGTCAAGCCTTTTTCACCGAAAGAGGTGCTTGCGCGCGTAAACGCGATAATCAAGCGCAATCAGCCTGCCGCAGCAGCGTCGGAGATCGTTAAATTCGAGGGGCTTGAGATAAACTTCACTGCCCGCAGCGTCAGCATAGACGGCGAGAAAGCAAATCTTACGCCCAAAGAGTATGATCTGCTCTTCTATCTCGTAAGAAACAAGAACATAGCGCTCACAAGGGACAAGCTGCTCTCGGAGGTATGGGGCTACGACTTCTTCGGTGATGACAGAACGATAGATACACACATTAAGATGCTTCGCAACAACCTCGGAGAATACCGCAAGTTCATTGTTACACTCAGAGGTATGGGATACAAGTTTGAGGTATGACAAAGTCTGAGGATATTTCAAACGTCGATCTGTTCCGACGCAGCATACGTTTCAGGATATGGAGAAGCTTTTTCCTGTTTACTGTAGCCATACTTGTATTCCTGTTCATATCCCAGGTAGTGCTTATGCCGGCAATTTACAGATTCATAAAGACGCAGGAGTGCATTTCCACCGCTCTTGATATAAAAGACGCATGGAACACCGAGGAGCTGAACACCGTTATAGACGACAACGCGCGCAACAAGCAGCTCGGCATACTGATACATCTTCCCACATCTTCGATAGGCGGACTGCCGTTCACCTATTCGAGAGATACGACAGGTTCTGCCGTGTCAATTGACCGCCGTGTAAGCGACGAAATGGTAGAGGAGCTGCGCGGTTCAAAAACGGGAATGGTATTCTTCCCGGTAAAGGACGATACCAAGGATTCGTTTCTGCTTGCAACCTATGTCGGTACTGCACAGGATCCTGTGGGGTACATCTTCATATACGCTTTTCTGGAGCCTACCGGAACAACGACTCAGATACTCGCCAACATTTTCCTGATGTCATCGCTGGTGATAATACTGGTTTCGCTGATCGTTTCTGCATGGATCTCGACCAGCATTTCAAAGCCGATACGGGGTATCTCCGGTTCGGCTGACAAGCTTATAACCGGTGAATTTGACGTACCTGTATCACGCCATGATTACAGCGAGATCATTGTACTTAAAGATAACCTCAATAAGGCTTCCGCGGAGATATCAAAGACAGAGAAGCTGCGCAAGGATCTGCTTGCCAACATATCCCACGATCTCAGAACGCCGCTTACTATGATAAAAGCGTATGCGGAGATGATACGCGATCTTTCCGGCGATAATCCGGAAAAGCGCGCAAAGCACCTCGGCGTGATAATCGACGAATCCGACAGACTCAACCTTCTGGTAAACGATATCCTCAATCTGTCCAAGCTGCAAAGCGGCGCGGTTGAAATGGACAAGCGGATCATAAATTTCAGTGCTCTGCTGCGTGATATAGTATCGCGTTTCGCAATGCTGGACGAGACGAAGATCATTCTCGAATGTGACGAAGACATACACATAAGCGCGGACTCAAAACAGCTGGGTCAGGCGGTATATAACCTGATAATCAATGCTATCAATTACTCCGGCGTTGATACGGTGACGGTTCGGCTGAGTGCCGCAGGGACGGATACGGTGCGCTTTGAGGTGGCGGATAAGGGCGTCGGTATTTCTGCCGAGCAGCTCCCGTATATCTGGGAAAGGTACTATAAGGTGAACCGTTCCGAGAACTACAAGCGTGCGGTAAAGGGAACAGGTCTGGGACTTTCGATAGTAAAGAGCGTTTTTGAAGCTCACGGATTCAGATACGGAGTTGAGAGCGAGGAGGGGAACGGCACGACGTTCTGGTTTGAGTGCAAACGGGAACAGCCGGAAAATGAGAACGATACAGTATGAGATCGGAGAAGACCAGGACGGTATGCAGGTAGAGCGCGTGCTTAAAGGAAAAGGCTACAGCCGCGCACTTCTTACGAGTCTCAAAAAGAATGACGGCCTTAAACTCAACGGCGGTCATATACGCACGATCGACAGGGTGAAGTGCGGTGATGTCATAACAGTGATAATGAAGGACGTGTCGGGTGCTGCACCCAACGCGTCCTTAAATGCACGGATAGTGTATGATGACGAGGATATTGTGATCTTCGACAAGCCCGCCGATATGCCGGTGCATACGTCGATATGGCACGGACATGACACGCTTGCGAATCTGTTCTCGGCACTGTACCCGGACGATTTCTGCCATACCATAGGCAGACTTGACAAAAACACCTCCGGACTTATCGCAGTAGCGAAAAACAAGCTTGCGGCATCGCTGCTTATGTCGGAACTTGCCGAACACGCTCCCGAAAAGCTGTACTATGCTGTCACGAGCAGCAGCATTGTCCGGGAATTCGGTGAATGCGGCGAGATAATCGCTCCGATAGCAAGAGACAGGGAAAATGTGATAAAGCGTGCAGTTCGTGACGACGGTGAATATGCACATACAAAATTCCGTGTGCTGAAATATGATAAGAACTATTGTCTCCTGGAAGTGAGGATACTCACAGGGAGGACGCATCAGATACGGGTGCATCTTTCGTACCTCGGCTATCCGCTTATCGGTGACAAGCTGTACGGGGGAGATACCCGCTTTCTTAAACGTCAGGCGCTTCACTGCGGGGAGCTTACAATGGTTCAGCCGATAACAGGAGAGAAGATATCGCTTTCTTCTCCGTTGCCGGAAGATATTTCGGCGCTTTTTGACAAAATAGGTTGAAAATATTGTGTCCGGACTTGATTTTTTTAACAAAATATAGTATAATTGAATCAAGAAAAAGACGTGTTCCGGAGAGTTAAAATGAATGAAAAGCTGAATGTCTGTCTGTTGAATGACTCGTTTCCGCCGCTGATAGACGGAGTTGCTACCTGCGTTATAAACTATGCAAACATAATACAGAGTGAACTCGGAAGAGCAACTGTCGTGACTCCCGCTTATCCGGGAGCCGAGGATAACTACGATTTCCCGGTGGTGCGGTATTCCAGCCTTGCAACAGAGAAGTCGATAGGGTACAGAGCGGGATATCCGTTCAGTGCGTCAAAGCTTGAGGCTCTTAAAAACAGTATGTTCGATGTGATACACAGTCATTGTCCGTTCGCATCGACAGTTTTTGCGCGCAATCTGAAGGAAAAGAACGGCGCTCCTCTGATAATGACATATCACACCAAATTCAACGAGGACATTAAACGTGTGATAGATAACCCTCTGCTCGAAAAGCAGATCACAAAGTTTGTTGTGCAGAACATTTCTGTCTGTGACGAGGTATGGACGGTGAGCCGCGGGGCAGGGGAGAACCTGCGCAGCATAGGCTATGAGGGAAATTACATAATAATGCCGAACGGCGTTGACTTTCCGAAAGGGCTTGCCGCCAAAGAGGACGTGGACGAGCTGCGCAGCGAGTATGGGATAGATCCGCAGATGCCGCTGTTCCTGTTCGTAGGGAGACTGTTCTGGTACAAGGGATTCAAGGTCATGCTGGAATCGCTGAAATATGTCAAGGAAAGCGGAACGGACTTTCGTATGATGATCGTAGGTGACGGCGGTGATGCCGAAGAGATAAAGAATGAAGCCGAAAGACTCGGTATAATCGACAAACTTATTTTTGCGGGCGCGATAAACGACAGAAACGAACTGCGGATCTACTATACCGCCGCTGATCTGTTTTTCTTCCCGTCAGTGTATGATACCAACGGTATCGTGGTGCGCGAGGCGGCAGCGTGCGGACTTCCGAGTTTGCTTATAAAGGGAAGCTGCGCGGCTGAGGATTTCACGAATTACGCAAACGCGATACTCTGTGATAACGACGCATTTGCGATATCAAAGGAGCTTATCCATGCGGCAAATCACCTTGAATCTCTGAAAACCATGGGTGAACACGCAATGAACGATGTTTATCTTTCGTGGGAGGACGCGGTAAAGAACGCATTTGACAGATACCATATCGTGCTTCAGAACTACCATAAAGGCATTACCCAGAGCCGCGAAACCAAGACACAGGAAATACTTTATTCCTCGGTTTCCAGCATCACAAACTCGATACAGAAAGTTCGCAGTATCACTGCGTCCGCTAAACGAAGAACCATAAAGACGAGCAAAACTATCACACATACGATCAGTTCCAATATAACCAAAAAGGACAAATAAGCGTTCTACCGAAAAAAGGGCAGTCAACAGACTGTCCTTTTTTGAAAGTCTCTATAATAGGCTCTTATCCGGTATGTGTGGGTATGAAAATGGTGTATGTACGAGTATGACCGCATTTATTCCACGGTCGTCTTGACACGATGCCTCTCGTTCGATGCTGTAATGCGCGCATCGTGCGCGCTTTTGGCATCGAACTGAACGCTTCGTGCGTTCGATTCAAGTGTGATAGTCGGACAGCACCGGCAGGGTCTGTCGGTCATCCCCTCTGGCTCCTTCGTCGCCACCTCCCCGCTAACCGGGGAGACACCCCTAAAGGGCTGCTGCCGCAGTAGTCCCTTCAGGGGCTATCTGCCAGCTACACAGCCTATTAGAGGGCGGCACGATGCCGCCACAGTTGCCGCCAAAAGTGGGCACGAAG
>JAGAWN010000202.1 GCA_017941355.1 Ruminiclostridium sp.
TAGTCGTGAATTATCCTGTCCTTGCGGGTCTGACGGGCATTGAAGTCTTTGAGAGCGTCATCAAACAGCTCGTGGTAAACCTGCTTGATGTCGTCTTTAACGATAGTGATGTTGTCTTTAACACGGGTGCGGTCAACATTCTCGGCAATGAACTTCCGATTGTTGTGGTTTACATCGCCCTTGTCGATCTGACCGCTTATCGTTCTTTTAATCATTTCACCATTCCTCTCTTAATTTGTAGTATCTTGCTGTATTCTGTTGAGCGTGTCGATGTGTGACGGTCGTGACGATGTTTTAGGGAGTGGGTGCGGTATCAAAAAGACCGTCACCATCGACACACATCGTCACGCCTGCGGCAGAGTCAATAAATGTACCTGTCTGCCGATTATCTTTTCGTTTGAAAAGTATTGCATAATTTTGAAAAAAGTGCTATAATAGCATTGCGACATAAAATGAATACTTTAGGTTATTTGACCGTACTATACCTTTCGGTAAATGTACAGGCTTTTCTTCCTTACGGTCAATAAACTAAAGTAGGTTGAATCATTTTGTGTCGCAGCAAAAACAGAGCCATGTATCGTTTACAGGGTGCGTGGTTCTTTAGCAGTTGCGCACTTCTTGTTTTTAATCACAAAAGTGTGTATAAATGGAGGGTATTATTATGTGGTACGATTCAACACACAAAACATGGAAGGATATACGGGAAGGTCGGACAGACTGGTACACCGCTTTCATTAAAGAAACATTGAAGCCTGCACTTATAATTATCTCGGTGCTGCTTATATTTTCGCTGGGCGTGTTTCTTCTGCTGAGAATTGTTGAAGACAACTCTTTGATACACGGCGAGAAAGGAATGCTCGAATACGCAAGACAGGCTCATGGAGATGGGCTGGAATTTACCGGTTCTGTTTCTCACGGTGGGGAAACGATAGCTTGGTTTACTGCCGACCCGTCAAATCCGATATGTATCCCGATCGTTTTCTCACAAAAGGGAAAAGACACATACTCGCTTGCAAACGACCCCAATAGTTTCCGTGAAGCGGACGCGTGTCATTTCCTGTGGCATTCTGGATTTGCTATACATATTGAAAACCCTGATATTGCCGAAATACAGATAGTATCGGGTGGAAACACCGTAATACCTGTTACGCAATATCCTTTCAATACATACTGGGATTTTGACGGTGGGAATAGTACAAGCATTTACTATCTTGATAAAGACGGCAATATCGTTAAGAATGATTGATAAACAATATGCACTGTTAGAGGGCGGGGGATTTGCTCCCCCGTCCTTTCTCGGCAGAAGCGCTATCTCTGCCGATGTGTAGGTTTCTCTTTCTGTCATCTCTGTTCCTCCTTGACTGTCCTGCCGAATACCGTCTCGTACAAGTCCTCCTCGGCTATGAGGTACTTGTTGCCTGCTTTGAAGCTCCGGAGCTGTCCGCTTTTACAAATCTGTCTTACACGGTACTCCGTAAGTCCTTCGATGAGCTGTGCCGTCTGCTTGATCGTTAAAATTCTTCTCATAATTGCCTCTCTTTCTGTCTGATTGCCGTGAGCCCTTCGGCTTCTTACAATGCTATTATCGCACATTTCACCCTGAACCTGAACAAATTACAGTTTCAAATATCAAGCAGGTTTAAAACACTTGACAAACCCGCATAAATAAGCTATAATATATTAAACCGCGTTGCAAATTATTTCAGAAATTGCGGTTTGTTTTAAAGATTTTTGGAGCGGTTTATGGTTTATTTCGGTTATTTTTTCGAGTACAGAAAAGGAAAAGCGCACATCGGTATCTCAAATGACACCAAAGTGCGCGAATTTAAAGACTATAAGATCTCAGACATCGTGCGGCAGATATACGAGTTCTCGGCAAACCACGAAGCGCTGAAAACCGGAGTTGATAACTTATGCAAGGTGCTGACAAGCAGCAAGGGTGAACGTAAGGCGGCAATGGAACCGCTTGAAGCGCTGTCAATGAACGACAACATCTGTTTGCAGTACATCGTTGCGCGGTTGTTTGATGATTTCGGAAACGCGGAGACAGACTTCGGGAGCGGTAAACAGTCACTCGCCACGCTTATCAACGGTCTGACGCTGCCGATGAACATTGAGAAGAAGCGGAAGAAGTGGCAGTCTGAACTGATGAATACCTTTGCTACTCTGACAGCGCCGTTCGTGTCCATTGAGGGTACATTAAAAAATCCCGACAGCACCGCTACGGCGGTAATCTGCGGGGATAAGCAATATATCGTCTGCGATTCGCTGGATTTCTTCATCTTTGACCTGCATCGCGGCTGCGAGAAGAACGACATCAAGATCATGCGCTGCGAGATCTGCGGAAAGATGTTTGCAAGCTCAAACGGCAAGGTAAAGTATTGTTCGCCGGAGTGCAGTAAGGGCGCTCGCGTTGAGAATATCCAGAAGGCGCGGCTGAACGTGGAGAGCGATCCGCTAAAGCACGAGACCGAACGCTCGATCAGCAATATGAAGAACAACGACAAGAAGGTAAAAGATGCGCTCGGAGCCGAAAGTCCGCAGTACATCGAGTTTCACAGTCTTTTCGGTGACTACAAGGAAGAGATACGCGACAAGCGTGACCGGCTGATACGAGATGTTGGCAAGGATAAGCTTGATCTGAGCGACGCGGAAGAAGCACTATGCGCGTTCACACGGGAGCGCGAGAAGAAGCTGGCGAAGAGGGCGAGCGTTTTGCTCTATGCGGCAAAGACGTGACAAACGTGACAGTTGGCTTCTGTTCCTTTTGTAGCGCGGGTTTGCGCTGTCACGCTTGGACGTGACGGGGGTGTGACAGCGTGACACGTTTGACAAAGACGGTCGCTGGTGGTATAATGATTGTTGTGGTTAATAAGCTAAATTGGGATTTAGGGTGAGAATAAAATGGAAGTAAATTATTGTTTACAATGTGGAGAATCATTGTCATTAAAAAGCGTAGGTGACGAAGGTCTTGCAAAATACTGCGTAAAGTGCCAAAAATATTTCTTTGATAATCCCATAAGCTGTGTCCTCGTAACAATTATCAATGAAAAACAACAAGTATTACTTTTAAAGCAAAACTATATTACTACGGATAAATGGACGCTTTGTTCTGGCTACCTTAAAAAAGGAGATACGCTCGAAGAAACGGTTGCTCGTGAGGTGTTTGAGGAAACAGGACTGACGATTGTAGATTGTCAATATGTTAGGAGCTATTATTTTAAGCCAAAGAATTTAATCATGACAGGATATATCGCCCATGTAAACTCGGATACAATTATTACTGTTTCAAAAGAGGTAGACGATATGAAATGGGTTGAATTGGATAAAGCGGCAGTTATGTTAGCAAGAGAAAATAATTATTCTGGCATACATTTTGATTTGTGCAAAAAAGTATTACAAGGAAATAAATAATTATTCTATTGATACAATAAATTCTGATTTTCCTCTCTATGGATAATGTAAGTATGTGTTACAGTGTGACAAACGTGACAGGTACGGTCAATCTCTTTCGTGGCGCTGGTTTGCGCTGTCACGCTTGGACGTGACGGGAGTGTGACAGCGTGACACTTCGGCTGCGTCCGGCGGTAGCCGGTTGTCTGTCACGATCACGGGAACGATAACCGATTTTGAGGTTGACGTGACACGTGACAGCGTGACAGATGTGACGGCTCTTGCCGTCTGTTCTTGTGCGGCGGTAGCCGCTTCTCCTGCCGCCCCGGTTTTTCAAGGCGGCATCACCCGCTCCCCCCACAAGTACAGAGGGGAGTGCTTTAAGGGAGTGCAGGGGGAAAGCCTGCCGCAAGGGTACTTTTGATAGGAGCTCGCGAACTGTCAAAAGTACCTTTGCGTTACTTTCGCAGAAAGTAACAAAGGCGAGAGTGCTTTCATAGGAGAAGATAGTCGTTCAGCAAGGAGTTAGCAGCAGCTATCTAATATGCTCTGTCACGGTGTCACGCTGCTGTCACGGGTGAGTGTGACAGCGGAAAGCCTTTCGAGGAGCAGAATCGAGGGCTGCTGTCACGTTTGTCACGCTAATTTCTGATAAAATACTTGCAAAATCACCGATTATATGGTAGAATGTTCCTATATCAATTAAGGGAGGGTCGGCAATGAAAAGAAAAGCTCTGATGTGTGCAGCACTTGCGGCTTGTACGGTGCTGTCGGGGTGTGAGGCGATAGGAAAGGAGTTGTCAATTGTTCCTGACCTTCTCAGGGGAAAGACAGAAATAACAGCAAACAACGCTCTTAACGGCAATACGGTAAAGCTTTTCAGAAAAGCTATCGAAAATGGAAACATTGTATGGATAAAGGAGGTAGCCGCTAACAATCCGGGACTTGATGTCAATTATGTCGATGATCAGCCTTCTATCCGCTGCGCTTGCTGGGAATCCAATGCCAACAGTAAAGTCAAAGTAGTAAAAACTCTTATTGAGTTGGGAGCTGACCCGGACAACGGACATCAGCTCCAACTGACTACATTCAACTCACGCGGCTATCTTTCACAAGTTATGCTTGAAAACGCCGATATTGATTTAGAATGGCGGGATACTACAGGCAGCGGTTACATTGATATGGTTCTCACCAGTCAACGTGACAACGGAACAGGTCTCGATCGGTATTTACAAATAAAGTACCTTCTTGATGCCGGTATAAAGCCGTATATTGAGCTGTTCAAAGATACACCCACCGATAAGGAAGCCAACGACCCGTACTATATTGACCTGCCCATAAGCCGCAGCAATGCTCCCGCGGCGAAGCTGCTTATGGAAAAATACCTCGAACTAAATCCGGACAGCGGACTACCATCAGGTTTAGAGTACGCATATTTGGGAAAGATCGCCGAGCTTGCTGACGAACTTGAAGCACACCCGGAACTCTACACCGATGAGCAGGGGAATAAAATGATGACATATCTTTCATGTTATTGGGGAACTCCTGAGCAATATGAGCGTGTTTCTGCTGTGACCGGAGAAGTTTCGGAATATCCGTATCGCAATATCCTGATGACCGGTAATCTTGAAATGCTTGAATATATGGCTGAGCGTGATGAAATCGACTGGACGGAGACCGATCATCTCACAGGCTACGAAGAGTTTCTCAGCATAGCCGCCGTGTGGAAACACGCCGATATCTGCAAATGGCTGATCGAGCATAACATCTATGTACACGATTGGGATTCGGGGTTTCCATGTCTGCAATATGCGGTAAAGTCGGGCGACCCGGAAGTATTGGATATTATTTATAATTACTGCAATGAACTGTATGGAGTTACCGAACACGAGCTCGGTATCGATCTTACCGGGAGTTTTCCGGACGATCCCGAACAAGCAAAGGTGGTCGCAGGATATTTCTTCGATAAAGGTTATGATCTGCGGTTTGTAGGTCTGAATGGGCTTGACGGTGAAACAGCGGAGTATCTCTATCAGCACGGCAGACCGCTGCACCCTACCGATCTGCCGATATCACTGAGGATCAACGATCCGGAGCTTGTTAAGACTGTCCTTGATAACGGCGCAGACCCGAACCAGCCGGACATAACATATATTTCCAGAATGGACGAGCCTCAGAACGGCGAAGCGTACAACTATGGGCAATATATCAGCGAACATTCGGAAAAAACAAATGCAGTGATATTCGCCGCGGTCATTTATTCCGACCCGGAGATTATTGAACTGCTTCTGAACTACGGCGCGGATATAGAGATCAAGACGGTAGGCGGTTCTGAATTTTCAAATGGACAGACCCCGCTGCTGTGGTGCGTTGAAAGCTCCGGAGCCGCGCTGAAAAAGCTTATAGACAACGGTGCTGACAGAAATGTTACTGTTGAACAGATGCTTGGCGAAGATCATATCGTCAGAAAAAAAGGTCCATACAGCGCAGAGCAGTTTTTTGAGTTTCACGGCAGAAGTGATTTGGCACAGATAGTGAGAGAGTATGAGAAGAAATAATAATTCCCCTCAACATACGTCAAGGGGATTGGATATGATTGGTTTTACTCGATAGGCTGTGACAGCTCCGCCGCAATCAGAGCGCCGAGCCGGAAGCCGCGCTCGAAGTCCGCTTCGCACTCCAACTGCGCTTCAATGTGGAGAACGTCTGTATAGGTGTCGAGCAGCTCCTTGCAGTCGGGGAACATTTCAAGTAGCTTGTTCTCAGTGGAGCATATCAGCTCGCGGTTCTCAATGTAACGTTTGGTGGCGGGTGCAGGCTTTTCGCTGGGGTTGATCTCTCCGTAGTACCATTCATTGTCAAAATAACATTTAAAGTAAACAGCGGCACAAACGCCGCTGTTAAGCCAAATGTCAAATCCCCCTGCAAAAAAGATTTGATATTAGGAGGAAAACGCAATGAAATCTATCCTTGAAAAAACTTTACTACGGCGAGATAAGCCCCTGCTCACTGCCCTCTCCCACTACTAAGCGCTATAAGGAAGCCACCCATGAAGTAGAACAGCTCAAAAAAGAGATACTGGCAAAATATCCCGGCAGCAATGAATTGATTGAAAAATTTGAAGACGCAATCCATATCACAGCAGCTTGCGAGGGGTTGCAGGATTTTGAGAGAGGTTTTAGCCTTAGAGTTAAGTTCATGAAGCCCATTTACATCAATATATATGCAGCATAAAGATTTTTTGCACATTTCGGGATATGTTTCAAGCCGCCATTCGTAACTGTTCCGGTTGTTAAGTCCTGTAAGTTAGTCTGTCTCACTCATAATGTGCAGTTTGTTTTGCTAAATTTGGGCTATGAATCTACAGATGACCTGCTGAGTACCGAAGCAATCTGAACTTCCAAAGCCCTGCATCTGAACGTCAGGTTTTCATTTTCTTGTCGAGCGTATCAGCATCGTCGCTATTTGCCGCTGTTTTGAGTTTTCACGCGTAGGCGGGAGATTGTATGTTACGATAACAACTGCAAAGAAAACAGCAATCAGAGCAGAGATAGCCAACGCACCTTTGCTCTGATTGCTTAAAATATCGCATAGAAATATCTTGCTGTTCATGTCGGCATACCTCCGGAAAGCAATTTATGACCTCAGCCTCGCATTCCAATGCTGAAGAATTGCGGTCTTGCCCGGTTCCTCATGCTCGTATGCCGGAGTTACTTCCTCGCCGGCAATTGTTACACGAAAGGGATCAAGCTCTATCTTCACCAGTCCATGCCCGGTAATATCACTGTAAAGGAATTGTTTATCCGGTGTCTTATTTGTTCTCGCCGAGTAAAGAGTGTTGCCTATGTATAGACACTGCTCTTTATCGGACATTATCAAGCCTATTTTCATATCATCTTTATCATACTCATACAGCTTATACACTTTTCTCCCCCTTTTCTCATTGTAATAGCTTATCAAATATCACCTGTTTATTCTGAACCTTGACACCTGATCCTTAAGTAGCTTTGACTGTCCGGAAAGCTCCTGACAAGATGCCGCTGTCTCCTCGGCGGTAGCGGAGTTCGTCTGTATAACCTGAGATATCTGTTCCACGCCGGAGGTTATCTGCTTTATGGACTCGTTCTGTTCCGAGCTTGCAGTCGCTATCTGCTCGATCAGCACCGCTGTCTGCGACGACATATCCTTGACATCCTTCATCGAATCCGCTGTTGCAAGCGCGATCTTGCTGCCGTTATTGACTGCTTCAATAGCCGCGTGAATGAGAGTAGATGTGCTCTTTGCAGCTTCATCTGACTTGCCCGAAAGGTTTCTAACCTCGTCCGCGACAACTGCAAAGCCCTTACCGGCTTCACCGGCTCTTGCCGCTTCAACTGCGGCGTTGAGCGCAAGGATATTTGTCTGGAACGCGATATCCTCGATCGTCTTGATTATCTTTTCTATCTCCTGCGATGTGGAGCTTATCTCGTTCATTGCCTGAACCATGCTCTGTATCTCGCTGTCCTGCTGATTTACCTTATCCTGCGTCATTTTTGAAAGACTTCCGGCTTCCGCAGCATTCTGTGCGGTGTTTGCTATCTGCGTGGAGACCTCTGCGATAGTAGCTGAAATCTGCTGGATCGCGGACGCCTGACGTGTGGTGCCGTCTGCGAGAGACTGTGAGCCTTCCGCCATCTGATTGGAGCCGGAAAGCACCTGCATACTTCCGCTGCCGATCTCCGACATTATACTGCTGAGTTCGTCGAGGATAAGGCGCATAGACTCCTCTATCTTTGCGAAATCTCCGGTATATTCCACTGAAGGAGAAACTGTCAGGTCGCCCTTTGATACGGCTGTAAGGACATTGGAAATATCATCTGTATAGGTTCGCATTGCGTCAATGCATTTTCCGAACTCTGTGCAAAGTACACCTATTTCATCATCGGAATTGTAGTCGAGCCGTACCGAAAGATCGCCGTTTGCTATAAGCGCAGCGTCTGCCGCAAGCTTTTTGAGAGGACTGAGCTGACGGAGCAGTACCACAAATACAATACCCACACCGCATACAAAGAATATTATGAACATAACAAGGAATGTAACGCCGAGATCGCCGAGCGCGCCTTCTATGTCGTTTCTCGGCAGTATGTAGCCTACTGTCCAGCCTGCATTATCGAGCTTTTTGAATGTAAAATATTTGTCGGTGCCGTCATAATCTTTATATATACCGATACTTACATCATTTCCGAGAGATGACATGACCTTTGCATAATCGCCCTGCGCGTCCTTTACCGATGTAAGCTTACCGTCTTTTGTCGGCATATACGAGCTGTTGGAATGAACAAGGAAATTACCGTCGCCGTCAATAAGTACCGGATATCCGTTTTCGCTCAGCTTCATCTTGCTTACGAGCTGTATTACGGTATCGAGAGTAATATCGCAGCCGAAAACGCCCGCGAACGTTCCATTCTCCCGTATCGGTGCAGCTACCGTAAAAATCATTGCTCCTGTCGCGGTATCGACATAAGGAGCGGTGTATATAGCCTTATTTTGTGCCTTTGCGGACTGATACCATGCGCGTGAGGTCGCGTCAAAGCCTTCCGGCAGTGTTGATGTGTCAGTAACCGCCATATACAGCGAGACGTCTTCATAAGCGGTATAGCAGTCGAGCAACGCGCTGTTTAGCAGCATAACGCTGTCCATGAACTCGTCATTGCGTGTATGTTCTGACACGAAATAACCGATATTTCCGGCAGCGTTCGCCTGCGATACAGCAAAATCTCCCTGCTCACCCAGCCATGCATTCACCTGTTCGGCACAGACAAGAAGCGCCTGCTCTGTCTCGACTGAAAGTGTTTCGCTGACCTTATTATAGGAAATGATATAGCCTATCACAGAGACCGCTATCAGCATGACCGAAGTCACTGCCGTAACTGTTATCAGCACCGCCTTTTTCAGACCCATTGTTGATTTTGGTTTGTCCATTGTTTTGTCCCCCGTTGCTTTATTGAGTTCAGGTTTATTACCCATAAAATTACAGGCAGCCTGCTTTCACACGCTGCCTGTCTCCATGGGATTATGGATTGGAGGTATGACCGTGGCCGATCATACTATATAAACACGGGTGAAAAATATGAAAAACATAAGGACAGGAAGAGCTTATACTGTTTTCCTAAATTATTCGCCTGTATCTACCTTTTATTATTGACAGCGAAAAATATCCTGCAAAAATTTCTCCCACACTCCGAAACAATTTCATTATCTGAACAAAAGTTACCGTCTGCACTTTTATCCGTTATATTTATCAAGCAAAGCAATAAATTCACTTACCGATATCTCACAATTATATTTTTTTAGAAATTTCGCAGTAAGCGTCGGATCGCTGAGTGTTTTGATAAATTCCGACTTCATATCTGTATTCTCGACTATTTCTTTGCAGAGTTCTTCCGGTGTTTTCATAAGCAGTATCTCCGATCATAATGGTTTATTCTCTGTTATCTATCAAAACGCCTTATATATTTTATATCATTTGTTGCATTATGTCAACCGATTGCTGTAAAATGACGCGTTTTTTCAAGAAAATGACGCGGTTTTCTTGACAAACATCATTTTATATAATATAATGTAGAAA
>JAGAWN010000203.1 GCA_017941355.1 Ruminiclostridium sp.
AGCTTTCGTTCGTATGCATTCCTGTTCATTACTCCGGTAAGCTGATCGCTGTATGACATTTTCGTGAGGAATACCGTTTCTTCTTTTTCGCTGTAAACACAGTTGTGTATCGTGTTGAAACCGTTATGTATCGCGATCATCATTTCACTGCAAGTCTCATACCCGCAGGCGGAGCAGTTTATTTCCCTTGATACCGCATCGGGTTTGTGCATCGAATTCCAGATCTTTTCGGCTTCTTCATCGGTCGGATATGAGATCGTGCATGCGGCACTCCTATCCTCGAATCCCGTCAGATAATCATTGATGTCAAGATCGGAGAACTGTCTGTCAAGATTTGCAAGACGCTGTTCACAAGTAAGCGAACCGTTCCACGGCGAGTCCGGAGAACTGTTTTTGCTTTCAGCCCTTATACCGTTTATTTCGGAGAGACCTCTGTCCTCACGTTCCTCCGCGTCTGTCTTTGCAGTCCCCTCGATACAGCCCTCACGGCAGTTGAGAAGATCAAACAGCATATACGGCATCGCCTTTGCGGCGAGTTTGCTTCTGTTCTTTACAAAGCGCTGATAGAGATATGTCTTTCCGGAAATGACCCTTATCGGCGTATCATCTCCGAGAAGCCACTTTATGTTATCCGCAAGTCCGCCGGGTGCGGGATAGAATGTGCCAAGCCCTGCATCAAGCTCCCCGAAGTCCTCATCAGCCCACAGATCATGCTCCCGTATATACCTGATAAGTTTCGGGAATGTGATATTATACTGCACGAGATCGGGGTATTTATCCATTTCCATACGCTTTGCGATACAGGGACCGACAAACGCGAAGCTGTCGCTTATGCCAAGCTTCTCTCTGAAATACACCGCCGCACACATCATAGGGCTCTTTACCGGCATAAGCATCGGTATCAGCTCCGGCATCCAGTGCTCCACAAACGAGACCACTACCGGACATGGCGTTGATATCATTCCGGTATATCCCTTTTCACGGATAAGTTTCAGATACGCCCATGTGCAAATATCCGCACCCAGCGCCACCGGCAGCATTCGCTTAACCCCGAGAGCCTTGAGTGCGCCGAGAATGCTCTTGTATTCATCGGGATACTTTGCTTCAAATGACGGCGCAATGAGGAGTGAGATCTGTTTTCCTTTTTTCAGATCTTCAAAGAAACGTTCCGTGTCATCGTGATAATCCCTTGCGTCATGCGTACAGACATCTATGCACGCTCCGCAGTTGATACAGCGTTCCGGATTGATCTCAATAGTCGAATGATCCGGACGGGTGTGAGATATGCTCGCGCCGAACGAGCCGCATATTCTGACACATTTATTGCAGCCAATACATTTCTCATTTGTAAAAATCAGTCCATCATTCATTTGTATGATCCTGCTCCATTTTGTTCTGTTTACTCAGTATTTTCTTTATTGTAAGTATGTTCAGATTGTCTCTGTATTCGTAAGAAACATCGTCCATACTCTCTTTTGTCATGAATATCCCGAGACCGACTATCGGTGTTTCTTCCACAGATAATTCCGTGTCGGGATCTTCATTTTCAAGATCTGTTTTATTATTTCTTCTCCTTTATTCAGGGATCTGTTGTTGATGCCGCAAGCGGCATATCCTTACAATACTATTATAATATATATCACCGATTCTTGCAAGGCAATTAATCACAAATATTCACATAAAAGATTGTTAAAAATGTACAAATCTCGTACCACAAGGATGTGGTAAAGAAGTCTTCCAAAAGCGCAAACGATGCGCGCATAAAGGTTATCCATTTATGCTTATCATTTTTCGGTAATTTCTTGATAATTTCTTCGAAATTCATCATTGTGTCACTCAGTACATTACCTCGCACTGCTGCGCGAAAGGAAAAAACGGCATACGCCGAGAGAAATGAAAGGGGGAATTTTTATCGCAATCTATCACTGTTCGATTAAAATAATCAGCCGCGGCAAGGGCAAGTATGCGGTGGGTCCGGCGGCATACCGGAGCGGTCAGAAGCTCACGAATGTGTACGATGGACTGACGCACGACTACACGCGGAAGGGCGGTGTAGTTCATACGGAAATACTGTTGCCGGAACACGCGCCGCCTGAGTACGCAGAACGCTCCACGCTTTGGAACGCAGTCGAGAAAGTAGAGAAAGCACGGAACTCCCAGCTCGCCCGCGAGATAGAAATATCGCTGCCGAACGAGCTGTCCCGCGCGGAAAACATCGAACTTGCCCGGTGTTTCGTGCAGGAAATTTTTGTGAGCAAGGGTATGTGCGCTGATATCTGCGTTCACGACCCCGAACGCGAGCAGCCGAACGTCCACGCGCACATTATGCTTACGCTTCGCCCGTTCAACGAGGACGGAACGTGGGGCGACAAACAGCGAAAAGAGTACATTATGACGAGTGGTGCGCTATCACGAATCCGAAGAAAAAGGAGAAATATTATAACGCTCACAGCAACGAGATCGAAGTGTTCAAGGCAGCGCGGTCTATGTATAATAAAGTGCTCGATGGCGGAAAAATCACACCGAAGGCTTGGCGTGAAGAGCTTGCCGAACTTGAAAGCACCGACAGCGCAGATATGCTCCGGCTGCATAAGTTAGAGGACAGCACCGGGCTTATGGCGACTATTCTCTACAATGTTGAGCATTTGCAGAATTATGAAGAACGTCAGCAGGCTGTTCAGAAGGACCGTAAGACCGTGCTTGAATGAACATCACAGCGGAGTGTCCGTCCGGTGGACACCCTAACGGAAAAACACTTGACTCCATACGGACAAAAGTATATAATATAAGGTACAGGAAATGCCTTGCGAATTATTAGGAGGAATAATTGCAATGGCTACAATTTCAAAACGTGGCGACAGCTACAGAATAAAAGTATCGTGCGGATATGACGTGAGCGGCAAGCAGGTAGTACAGACAAAAACTTTGAAGCCCGAAGAGGGTATGACCGAGCGTCAGATAAAGAAAGAGCTTGATCGTCAGGCGGTTCTGTTCGAGGAAGAGTGCAAGCGCGGTCAGATCACGGCAGCAATAAAATTTGAATCTTTCGCAGAGCTGTGGTTCGAGGAATACGCGAAGATCAATCTCCGCAAGATCAGCTACACGCTTCTCAGATCACTGACCAAGAGAGTGTACCCGGCGATAGGGCATCTTCGCCTTGATAAGATCACAAGCCGCGATATTCAGAAGTTTGTCAACGACTTGCTCATCAACGGCAGGGGTAAGCAGAATGGAAAGCCTCTTGCGCGTAAGACGGTACTGCTTCACCTCAGTTTTATCTCGAACACGTTCAGATACGCGATCACGATGAATATGCTGACAGACAACCCGTGTTCCCGCGTGACCGTGGCAAAGCAGGAGAAGAAAGAAAAGCAGATTTACACCATTGATGAGATGAAGCAGCTTTTCAAGGCTCTTGAAAATGCTCCCCTCAAGTACAGGGTTTTCGTGACACTCGCCGTTTACAGCGGTTACCGCCGCGGGGAAATGCTCGGACTGGAGTGGAAGGATATCGACTGGGAAAACAACGTCATCAGTGTCCGCAGGACTTCCAACTACACCAAGCTGCACGGAATGTTCACCGATACTACGAAAACGAAAAAATCACAGCGTTCGACCAAATATCCCGCAGTCGTTATGAACGTGCTCCGCGAACTGAAAGATGAGCAGGACAAGCAGAGGGAGTTAATGGGAGACAAGTGGGTGGAGAGCGACAGGCTGTTCATTGCCGATGACGGTTCGCCGCTCTTCGTGAACAATCCCTACAAGTGGCTTCAGAAGTTCTGCAAGGATAACGGATTACGTTTCTGCGACATTCACTCTTACCGTCATTTTCATGCTTCAGCCTTATTTTTTGCAGGAGTTGACCCCGTGACCGTATCCGCTGATTTAGGGCATAGCGCCGTAAGTACCACGACCTCTGTCTACTGTCACTTGTTTCAGGAGGCACAGGCGAGGACGAGCAGCGTGATCTCACAGGTCCTCGACTTCGGAAACGACGGAAAGACCGAGATGAAGCCGGGCGCTTGATGAATAAGTACCAAAAAAGACCAAGATCGGCTCGGCTGTTCTTTTGACAGGAGTTTGAAGATTTTATACCCTGAATTTGGAAAACCTATGGTCAAAAAAACATCACGCACTGCGTGACCTTTCCGACAAAAATCTCAAATTTTTCAAATAATGGTGAACTCTTGGTACTTGATTCTCGGAGAATAAAGACCAAAATAAAACCAGATTGTTCTCTCATTCTGCATAACCACGCCGTTTAGCTGCCCTCTTGATGACCGATTTTTCATTTTGGTCAACAAGCGGGCAACTTTTGGTTTTTGGGGTCATGCTTCCTTAGCTTTCGGAAGCTGCGGGATAGCCTGCGTTACGACTTCGCTGATATGCTTATCGTTGTTCCTGAGCGTATGAGCATATGTTCCGAGCGTTACATCTGGACGGGAGTGTCCTGCGCGCTTGGCGATGTCAGGAACGCTTATTCCTGCCTGCAACTGTATCGTGATATGTCCGGTTATTGTTCCATGTGTTTACGGGTTAGGATTGATTTCTGATGTTTCTGACTTATTGATAACATTTACAATTATAATCTTGTTATTTTGTATCCGCTCAATAACCCCGCGTCTGTAAAATTAAGTTCCAATATGCTAAAATAGTCCAAAGAGGTCTTAAGACCAGATTGGAGTTGATTAGCCAATGGACAAAATAGGATCAATAAAAAAGGAGATCACGCACCGAAGGTGGCAGGAGATGTATGAAACATATCTTTCTAGCGGCAAAAA
>JAGAWN010000204.1 GCA_017941355.1 Ruminiclostridium sp.
ACGAGAGCATTTACATTGTCGCGGGGCATACTCCGACATTTACGATAAACGGAGGAAACTCTATTATACACAGCAGCGGGAACATCTTCATAGACTGCGGGGCATGGTATGACGGCGGCAGGCTTGCCTGCCTGTGTCTCGACACCATGGAAGAGTTTTATGTGTGATGTGAAATGAGCAGAGCTATGGAGACAGAACAGGACGAGGATACTCTTCCGATCATAAAAAGGGTGTTGAAGGAAACAGAAGATATATCCGACTGAAAGAAATGAGGTTATACAATGAGAATTTTTGTTACAGGCGATACACACGGAACATTTGATATCGGCAAGGTGATGCGCTTTTTTGAGGGCAGAGAGGACGAGTTTTCAAAGGACGATTTCCTGATAATATGCGGAGATGTGGGGGCGTGCGGGTTCACAGCTGCGGAGGAAGCCGAGACTCGCCGTATTCTCCGTGACCTTCCCGTTACTGTGCTGTGGATAGACGGCAACCACGAGAATTTCGATCTGCTCGGTGAATATCCTGTGGACGAATGGAACGGCGGAAAGGTGCATTTTATCTGTGATGATATCATTCACCTCATGCGCGGTCAGGTCTTCGATATCGGCGGTACGACATTCTTCACATTCGGCGGTGCATACAGCATTGACAGGATGCACAGGATAAAAGGGCGCACTTGGTTTCCCGAAGAGCTACCGAATAAGGAGGAGTATGCCGAGGGTTGGAGAAATCTTGAAAAGCACGGCTTTGAGGTCGATTATATCCTGACGCACACAGCTCCTGCCGAGATCATTGATACTATGGGTTATTACGCGGAATCGGACGACGAGGACGAGCTTCGTGATTATCTGCAAGAGGTAGCGGACAATACCGGGTTCAAAGCATGGTATTTCGGACATTTCCACGAGGACTCTGTAACAGACGAGAAGTTTTTTTGTTTATACAATGATATTATTGAGCTGCAGCATAACACATGAGGTGAATTTGATTCACCTCGTTGTTTGTGTTCCTGTTAAATTGCACGATCCGACACTGCGCTGATTGGGCAAAACGCTGATTTTAAAAAAGCGCTTGACAAATCGTAGCACTTATGATATAATTACATATCATAGGTGCTATGATATAACTATTTATTATAGAAAGGAATAAAATTAATGAGGATTTATAGCAATTATTCAAATTCAGAGGTTGCTTCCATAAAAAAGGAAGCAGACGAAATCAACATGAGCCTTTCAGGCTTCCAGAAATATTGCGTAGAACTTTATGTGAAAAGTGATCCGGCTATGCGAAAGAATACGATCCCAATTTTTAATCTAAAAAAAATTTTAACCCAGTCCTTGTTAGACATAAAACCAGGGACAACATTCATTGTCAGTTCGCTCTTTAAACCAGAGGTATGGTCCAACTTATCCAGATCAGAGAAAAGAATTCTTGCTGACGATCTGACCAAATATGTCGACAGCCATCCTGAATTTATTGTCGTTAAACGAATAAGAGGCACTATTAAGCAGTATAAGAAAATCTAATATGTAAACCGCCGTGTACGGAAATCTCGCACACGGCTTTTTCTTACAGCATAGTCGACCTGTTCGCCTTAGCCTTGTGGATAATAGCAATTGTGCCGAAAGCCGCTACTGCTGTTGCCGAGATAATGATAATTCTTAATTTGTTGATGTTTCTTCGAGCTTTGTGGTCATTATACGGTAGAGCTGAGTATCCTTCGGGAACTTATCCACGAAAGGTATAATACAGTTTCCGTAGAATATTAGACCCTCGCCGGCACCGGAGTTTGTTACATAAGAGAGCTGATGAGGGGAGATGTTGAGCTGCTTTGCAAGTATCTGCCTGTCGCCGCCTGCCTGATTGAGCATATAGATGAAATCCGAGTTTTCAAAGATGTTCTCGATCTCACGGCTTGCAAGCAGGTCTTTGACGTTCTGCGTCAGTCCAGTCGGGATACCGCCCCATTTTCTGAAGCGCTTCCATATTTCACAGGAATAAGCCGCTGTCTGTTCCTCTTTCAGAAGTAAGTGGAACTCGTCTATATAGTAGCGGGTACTCTTATGATCTGCACGATTTACGGTTACACGATTCCACACGCAGTCCTGAACAACGAGCATACCGAGTTTTTTGAGCTGTTTTCCAAGTTCCTTAATGTCAAAGCATATTAGGCGGTTATTCATATCAACATTCGTCCTGTGATTGAACACGTTCAGAGATCCGGTAACATACATTTCGAGTGCTGTCGCTATGCGCTGCGCTTCCGGCTCGGTCTGTTTCATTATCAGGTCATATAAATCCTGTAATATCGGCATTTCTGCCGTATCGGGATTTGCGAGATAATCACGGTACACAAGTCTTACACAGCGGTCAATGATAGTTTTCTCTATCGGCTCCAGCCCATTCTTGCCGCCAACGATAAGCTCACATAGAGACAGAATAAAGTCCGACTTTAACGCGAGCGGGTTTTCGTCCTCACTGTAATTGACATTGATATCAAGCGGATTGATATACTGCGCTGATGTCGGTGAGATCTTTATTACCTGACCGTGAAGCCTGTCAACGAGCGGGAAATACTCGGCTTCCGGGTCGCAGATGATAATATCATCCTTTGTAGTAAGGAACGCATTTGCGATCTCAAGCTTTGCCGAGAATGATTTACCGGAACCGGGCGTGCCAAGAATAAGACCGTTCGGGTTTTTGAGCTGCTTGCAGTCACAGATTATCATGTTGTTTGACAGTGCGTTCAGACCGTAATAGAGCGCTTCGCCGCCCTGAAAAAGCTCCTGTGTCGTGAACGGCACGAATATCGCTGTCGAGGAAGTGGTGAGACCGCGCTTTATCTCAATATTTGAGATACCGATAGGGACGCAAGCCATGATGCCGTCTTCCTGCCGATAATCGAGCCTTTTGAGCTGACAGTTGTACTTCTGCGCTATTCCTGCTTCCTGGAATACGATATTGTCGAGCTGTCGCTTTGTGTCGGCGGTATTCATAATCAGTATCGTGACCATGAACAGACGTTCGTTTCGGCTCTGTAAATCCGTCAGCAGGCTTTTCGCTTCTTTGCCGAATGTGCCTATATCCGAGGACATAATATTTATGTCGTAGCCGTTGCGGAATGCCTATTTCTGCTCCTCCATCTTCATCTTGTCAAGATCGGTGATCTTGCGCTTAATCATCTTGATAGCCTTGTTCTAATCTATCGACTGAATGTGCAGAGAAAGAGAAATATTATGCTCAATATTGAGGAAGTCCGCGAGCATACGGTCTGACATCTCCGATGCCATGATGTTTATGAACGATACCGCACCGTACTTTCCGGACATCTTGAAGCTGTTGCCTTTTGAAAAGTCAAAGGATGAGGGAGCGATAAAGTCCTTGACGGAATTACCCGACTTTACGGGCAGATCCCACGAAAAGCGGAATTTCTCACGCCCGCCGGGATTGAAGCATCTGTGCAGTACAGAAAGCCTTTCTTCGCCGTTGAGCGACTGAGCGAGAACGCCCATAGCCTTGAAATTCGTGAGAATATCTATTTCGATACGCTCCAGCTTGGCGAATTAGGTGAATATCTTGCTATTCAATATTATATATAATAGTACTTCCGGGCTACCTAAACTACAGGTTGCTCCGATAGGGACAAAAAATATAGACGCAATAAGTAGAGAAGGAGATCGTTACTCGATTAAGTCAACTACCGGAAATACAACAGGTGTTTTCACCGGTGTAGACTTTGATGATAAAGGTCTTCCGCTAAAGCAATATTTTGAATTCATTATTATCTGTTGCTTCGATGATGATTACAAACTATTACATATATATCAAGTGGATTGGAATTGCTTTATCAAACATAAACATTGGCATAGCACAATGAAGTCGTGGAATCTTATACTAAACAAAGATCTGATTGCTGACGCTATACTTATTAAATAAGAATTTATTGGAAACATATACTTGGCTGCGTACAGCTTACAGATAAAATTCAATATGTTATATTTAAAACACGATAATTGAAATTAACAACCAACATATTGACTTTTATCACAATTTATTGTATAATAGCCTAAAGGGTGATAAAAATGAAAATAGACAACAATTTACCTGAGAAGGCTGTTACAAGCGAATTATCAGAGCGATTAAAGCAGTACCGCATTGATTATCCGATGAAGCGGACAGAACTTGCCGAAAAAGCTATGGTATCCGTCGGAACTATCGCAAGATTTGAGAATGGGCAGGATATCAGCCTGTCAAGCCTTGTTAAGATACTGAAAGCTCTTGATCTCGGAAACAATCTTGATTTGCTCATACCAGATCCGACAGAGAGACCTTCGTTTTACGCTGAAAATGCACCTAAAAAGAAGCGTGTCGGAAGAAGCAAGGCAGTAAAAAACGATTGGAAATGGGGTGACGAGGAATGATCGAAACTGCGGAAGTATATCTCTGGGGAACTCGTGTCGGCTATGTTCATCAAGGAGCTGGTGATGCAGCTGCGAACTTTGAGTATGATAAAGATTTTCAGACCAGCGGTATAGAGATTTCTCCGTTCAGAATGCCGTTGTCTGACAGAGTTTATTCCTTTCCTGAGCTTAGCCGCATTGACGCATTCCGCGGTATGCCCGGACTGCTTGCCGATTCACTGCCGGATAAGTTCGGTAATGCTGTCATTGACAGGTGGCTTGCCGGACAAGGACGCCAGTCGGGTTCTTTTACCGCGATAGAAAGGCTATGCTATACAGGCAAGCGCGGAATGGGCGCGTTGGAATATATCCCATCGACAAGCCCTGATTTTGCAAATGACGAGATAGATGTCACCGAAATGACTGAGCTTGCTTCCGAAGTCCTTTCCGGAAAAGAAAATAAATCACTTTCGGATAAGGCTGCAAGCGTCGCGCAGCTTATCGAAATTGGTTCCTCGGCAGGCGGCGCAAGAGCAAAGGCAATCATCGCGTGGAACGAATCAACAGGCGAGATAAGATCGGGTCAGGCAGATGCGGGAGACAGTTTTGAGCACTGGCTGATAAAGTTCGACGGAGTTGCAGGTAACGGAGATCATGCTCTTGCCGACAAAAAGCAGTACACGCTTATTGAGTACGCTTATTACCTTATGGCACGCGATCTGGGAATAGATATGAAGGAATGCCGCATCTATAAAAAGGATGGTCTGAACCACTTTATGACAAAGCGTTTTGACCGCGAGAACGGGCGCAAAGTTCATATGCAGACGCTCGCAGCACTCGGTCATTTCGATTACAATACCCCGAACGTATGCAGCTATGAGACTTATGTGGATTTTGCAAAGCGTCTCGGTATCGGTAAAAGCGGCATAGAGCAGATATTCATGAGAACCGTGTTCGCGGTCAAAGGCGGAAACTGCGACGATCATGTCAAAAACTTCTCCTTCCTTATGAACCGGAAAGGCGAATGGAGACTGTCACCGGCTTACGACCTTACTTTTGCATACAATCCCGGCAACAGGTGGATCTCCCGGCATCAGATGTCGATAAACGGGAAAACCTCCGATATTGCCGACGATGATCTGATGAGCTTCGGTAAAACGATAGGTCTGTCCGCCGAGTTTTGCAGAAAAACCATAGCCCGAACCGATGATGTTGTTTCAAGCTGGCTTGAATACGCCGCGAAATGCGGAATTAACGAGGAGAGAGCTGCCGAGATACAGAAAGGAATACAGGAGGCACAGAATTAACCCGGAATCTCCGACGCAAAATATCGGATCTTCATATTTTTTTCATTCCAGAAGCCGGGAAAGCCTTATTTTAAGCCACTATACAAACCCACAATTTGGTACAGATTTGGTTATTATCGAGACTAAAAAATACCAAAATTGACTTGTGAATAAAAACCGAGACCAAACAAAAACCGCATTATAGAGCCGTTTGCCGCACTTGGCTAAATTGGGCAAAACATTAGGTTTCTTTTCGTAATGCGCAGGTCGGGGGTTCGAGTCCGTTCACCAGCTCCACTACTACTTGTTCGTGAAGTCGCTTGCAGAGCGGCTTCACGGCTTTTCTTTTTCTGTACTGGACACCGTTTTGTCCATTATTTGTCCATTGTTGAGGAAAAAAGTCCAT
>JAGAWN010000022.1 GCA_017941355.1 Ruminiclostridium sp.
CTCTGCGATTAGCAGATATTGGCGCAGGCAAGCTCTTCTCCATACGCGCGACGGCAGGTGTGCAGATTAGTAACCGCAGGTGTGTCGGCGCACACCCTGCCAATGGAGCATACTGCCCCTCGAAACGTGCAGATTGGCAGGCACACAGAGTACCGATTACCCTACAGAGCGGTGCCGCGCCTCCGGCGGGTTTTGTTGAATGGGCGATACGATTACAGCACGGACTAACGGGCGGGAAATGTTCCCGCTTTCGTTAGTTTTTGGTTTTGACTTATGGACGGGTAATGTTCCCGCTTTCGTTAGTTTTTGGTTTTGACTTATGAGCGGGTAATGTTCCCGCTTTCGTAAGTTTTTGGTTTTGACTTATGGGCGGGTTCTGTTCCATTGCCTACTTGACATCGCTGTGATTTGCTGATATAATCATATCAGTAAATATGCGGAGGTGTGCTATGCTGTTCTTCAAAAAGAAAGAGAAAGAAATCCCGTCCAACGAGAAAAAAGCGGCAAGATCCATGCCCAAAACCAAAAAAGTGCAGTTCATGCCGATGAAAACATCGGAACTCACCGCACTTCTCAATAACGATCTTTATGAGCTGACAAAGCTTGAACCCGTGAATTACTACGCGGATAAGTCCTCGTATCTGCAATGCACGTTCTTCTATGCCGAGGATTACAGCGAGGTGTATTTTACTGTGGAACTGTACGAAAACGACTTCCTGCGCTCTTCAACACCCTATTACAAGGCAGATTATGAACTTATGCGCAAAACAGTTATCAAGTTCGGACAGCGCATTTAATTTCTCAGTACATAGAACATCAGCCGTTTCTGCAGATCGGCGGCATTCTCGCAGCAGATAAGATAGCAGTACCCGTTTATCTCGCCCGTGAGCGCCGCGTCGGCAGCCGCGACCTGCGACGGATAGTATGCCGCTTGCTCCCGCAGATAGTTCAGCCGTTTATCCAGCATCAGCTTCACCGCGTCGATGTTCTCCTCCGCCGCGCGTATCACCGTGAATTCAAAAAGGTCTGTGCTGATAAGCTGCATATAGACGCTGTAGTCCTCCGCGATGCTCATGTCGTATTGCAGAACATCCGAGATCATAGTCTCGTCCGTGACCTCCATTGTGTTCGGAAGCTCGTTCTCATACTCGGATATAGTTCTGTACGCGACTTCTGCGCAGGTGATGATGTACTTTTCAAGTTCCTGCGGTTCTTTGGTTTCGGCAGTCGTTTTCATTGAATTATAGACCGTTGTGGTATCCTCGGTTTTGCCGCAGCCCGACAACATCATCACAGCCGCCGTTAGCAGCGCGGCTTTTTTTGTTATTCCCATACCGTCACTTCCCGAATTTCGCGGGCAGGTTCTCCCTCCCCTTGTACTGCGGCAGCCGTGACAGCGTTACCACATCGCTGTCGGCAAATGTATCCCGCAGAAAACTGCCTTTCATGTATTTCTCCGTCTTTGCGGGCTTGCCGTTTTCGTCAAGCACAGGATGCCACTTCTCGTCCACAGCATAAGCGAAGCTCCCCCACCAAGGCAGCCACCACAGCCACTTCACACCGTCTTTCCGCATTTCCGACGGCGCGGGGATATATCCGCACTCCGACAGCGTTACCATTTTGCCATGCGCGAGGGACTGCATATACTCAAAGCGGGCTTTCTGGGAACTGTGATCGTCCTCGCGCTCGCTGTAGATGTCATCGCCGACTATGTCGAAGGTGTTCGGGTGGACTTCCATTTCCTTATCCTGCCCGTTCCATACCCAGATTATGTTAGGAAGCTTGTGGTAATTCTCGATTCTGTCGAAGATCATATACCACAGCTTGAGGTAAGCTTCAACAGATCTCTCCGCATCGTCCTTGCGCCTGCCCCACCAGAACCAGCCTCCGTTCGCTTCGTGCAGAGGTCTGAAAATGACGGGAATGTGCGCGTCCGCAAACTTGCGGAGAGCCTCGGCAGCCTTGTCGATACGGGAAACTGCGAACCTGTACTCCGGCGTTCCGTATTCCACCGCCCGCAGTATATCAAAGGAGGTCTTGCGGTCATAATCGGTGGTTTTGTAGTAAAACGACCACACGCAGTTGTCCGGGTCATTCAGATCATCGGGCGCATACCAGTGCCAGCACATAGTGATTATGCAGCCGGTGCGCTTTGCCCACTCGATCGCACGGTTCACCTGATCGTCCCCGCGCTCCTTGTCCATGTCCATGAGGTCGTAGCCCCGCAGAGCCGGGAGTTCACCGGTTTCCGCAAAATACATATCGTCCTCAAGCTCCGGAGCCTGCAGATACTGCTGACCCGCAATAAAACGCTTACCGTAGATGCTTTTCAGATAGCCGAACAGCTTCACCGTTTCCTCGTCCGCGTTGGCGGAAACAAGCTTCTCCGGGTCAACCGGTCTGCTGTCGAGCTGCTCCTTCAGTTTGTCAAAATCTGTGATGTATTCTTTCATTCCTGCTCCTTTGCGCGCCTGCCGCGGAGTGTGCGCCATACGAAATAAGCGGCTCCGCCTGCGACGGTGAAAATACTGATGAACTGCGATGTCGAAAGTCCCAGAACGAACCCGCGGTATGAGTCGCCGCGGAAAAACTCGATGAAAAAGCGGAATATCCCATACAGGATCATATACAGAGAAAACAGCCTGCCCTCACATTTCCCGTGCCGCAGAAGCTGCCAGAGCAGAAGAAAGAGCAGGAACTCGAAGCCTGACTCGAAGAGCTGTACGGGCAAGCGCCGGACTCCGTTGGCTGATTCGTTGAGGGAGTGAGTGTAAACCACCCCGAAGCTGCTCTCGATACCGTAGCAGCAGCCCCCGAGAAAGCACCCTATCCGTCCGAACCCGTGGAACATAGCAACTGCGGGAGCCGCAATGTCGGTCATTATTCCGGCAGGATAGTTCCTGCGCTTCATCACGAACGCCGCAACTGCCATTCCGCCGTAAAGTCCGCCGTAAAACACCGAGCCGCCGAAGATCAGCTTCGCGTAGTTCCACCACTCGCCTAAGTCACGCGCCGTGAACAGAAGTCCCCAGCTTCCGATGTTCGTGATGCCGTACAGCAGTCCGCCGCCCGCAAATACCCCCAGCGCCGCCCACAGCAGCACCGCAAGCATAGGGTAGCCGTCGCCGGTGCGTTTTTTTAGCGTGAAGATAGCAAACGGACACGCGGCAAACACTCCCGCAAGCGCACAAAGCGCGTAGCTGCTGATAAAACGTCCGAACAACTCTATTCCCGGAAACACGCTATCACCCTTTCAAAGACCTGCCGTTCTCGAAAAAGCTTCTTTCTATTGCAAAAGCTTTTTCTTTTTCCAAAAAAGCTCCCCGTTCATCACCGAGCGGGGAGCGCGTAGTAATTCAGAATTACTGGACCGTAACGCCTGATGCAGCCGCAAGACCTGCAGCGCAAGCAACACAGAGTATAGCAAGCAATGTGATCGCGCAAGCGATGATACCGAGTACAAGACCCGCTATTGCCATGCCCTTTTCGCTTCCCTCGGGCTTATCCTTGAGTGCCATTGCGCCGAATACGATACCCAGTATCGAAAGGATACCTGTGATGTAACCTACGATCGGGATCCAGCCGCCTACCATACCAACGATACCGCATACCAGCGATACGATTGCCTTATTTTTTGTTGTCATGATATTTTCCTCCTATAATGTGAAAGAACTGAACTCATACCGCTTGTTTTTCGCGGTTATATACATTATAGCATTATCGGTTTAACTTGTCAACACGAAAAAGAAATATTTGTTACGGGTTTGTGATGTTTTCGTGAAATTAGACAATTAAAAACAGCTTTAAACGCTAATTTGTTTCAAAAAGCACAATCCCGGTATTACTCGAAGCTGTCTTCCTCATCGCGGGCATTGAACAGTTCGATAAGGCGGAGCATTTCCTCCTCGGTAAGCCCGGTTCCCTTGCCCATTCTGCTGTGATCGGGTGCCCAGTCGCGGATATCGTACTTCGGCGGGTTGTCGTTCCAGCTGACAAGGTTGAGTTCCTTGTTCCAGCCTCTCGCGCCCTCGGAGATAACGCCGAGTTCCTTGACTATTTCATACTTGATTTCTGCCATTTTGGTTTCCTCCTGGATATGTCTTTTCAGATGATTGTATTTTTGCTTATCCGAAGCTTTCGCGCGGGATAAGAGCATTAGCGTCAAAGCGGCACAAGAGCCGTTCCGAGTGAGTACTACTTCAGCGTCTGCATATCCACAACGTTGTCGAACAGCGCCATGAATCTCGGCGGGACGGTTTTGTTGAGATGATGCTTGCCGAAAAACCACATTGTGAATTTCAGGCTCTGCCTTCTGCGGTCAAGATATACGCCGACGGTATCGGTAGCCGAGACTTTCTGATCGAGAAACTCCGCGATCGTCACCGGCGGTTCGTAGGTAACTATGTAATCCACGGTATTTCCGACCTGCGCAAGCCGGCTGTCGGCTTGTGCAAGCTCCGCCTCTCCGGGCAGTTCGTATCGTTCTGCCGTTTCCTCTCTGCACGGGGACTTTCCGCCGTTTTCCTCGCCGGAACCGCCGCCGAACGCGAAGATGCGCCTGCCCTCGATCTCATAGATATTCCCGCGGATAAGTTGCCGCAGATTGCCGCTGATAACACGGGTCTCGCCGCCGTTCCACTGCTCCGTGGAGAACTTTTCAAGTTCGTCGAAGTTCTCATGCGCACCCTCGACGAACAGGACATTGTACTTACGCTTTCCAAGCTTTTTCAGCACGCGTTTCTCCTTGTCGGAGCCGTCCCAGATAAATCCGAAATCGCCGCAGACGATCAGGGTATCTCCTTTTTTCAGCGAACGTATCTTCTTGTCGGAGAAACGTGAAATATCACCGTGGATATCTCCTGTAACCAAAATCATACCTGTTTTTCCTGTTTTTTTGATAAAATTTAATAAACCTTTAAAAAAAGGCTTTCATTTTTCGGGGAAATATGCTATAATAGTAGAATAGGTGAGTCAGGATCTCTTATAATATCCTATTATATTATAAAAGACTCGAATTGTCAAGATATATTATATCCCAAAAAGGTGGTTTTGTCTATATGCGAATTATACGAAATCGGAGAATACAGGCTGTATTGATGTCGATAGTCATATTGATCGCTGCTCTCCCGCTTATGACAGCACGGGCGGGTGCGGCTTTCACTCCGGACATAGAGCTGTACAGCTCCGCATATTATATGGTAAACCTGGATCTTGAGACCGTTATCGCAGCGAAGAACGAGAACGAACGCTGCTACCCCGCGTCCATCACAAAGCTGATGACCGCGATCGTGGCGTATGAGAACTGCTCGGATCTTTCCATGCCTATGGAGGTGACCTACGACTGCACCAACGAGTTCTGGGAGGGCGACCCCAACAAGGAAGGCGCCGGCACCGCGGGCATAGCCGTGGGTCAGACCAATCTCACCATGAAGGACTGCCTTTACGGACTTCTGATAAAATCCGGCTGCGAGGCGGGTAACATCATAGGATACAACATCGGCAAGGGCGATATCTCCGCTTTCGTTGACATGATGAACAAGAAAGCAAAGGAAATAGGCTGCACCGGCACCCATTTCGGCAATACCCACGGTCTGTGGCAGGAGGACAACTACTCCACCCCCTACGACCTGTACCTGATAGCGCGTTACATCTACGACAAGCTGCCGGAGCTGGTGGAGATCTCAAACACCTACGAGTACACCATGCCCGCGAATGCCTACAATCCCTCTCCCTACTCGATATACAACGTGAACTCTCTTATCAACAACGTGGGTGACAATCCCTACTACTACGAATTTGCGAGCGGTCTGAAAACCGGAAGCATGGGCGAATACTACACCAAGGACGGCAACGGCGCGTGGACGGTCTATCACCCGGGATTTGCGAACATCGTCTCAACGGCATCGCAGAACGGCTTCAACTATATGCTGGTCACCTGCGGCGCTCCCTACACCGATGCTGACGGCAACCGCCTGAACGGTCACTTCAAAGACAGCATCGCGCTCTACAAATGGGCGTTCAGGACTTTCGATATGCGCGAGGTAATAAACGAAAACACCATTGTCGCAAGCGTAAAAGTCGATATGGGCGAAAACGCGGATGTTGCTATACTAAAGCCCGCCGCGGCATTCTCCACACTGCTGCCGAAAGACCTTGACCCTGCCGTTATCCAGCAGAAAGTCACCATAACCGCCGACAAGAACAGCAACGACGCTGTTGTGGCTCCCGTGGAAAAGGGACAGGTAATGGGGACGCTCGAACTGCTGCTGGACGGCGAAAGTCTCTGGACATCAAACATCGTGGCTTCGCAGTCGATAGAGCTGTCGCAGTTTGAATACACAATGAGAATGATAAACAGCATCTTCGACAAGTGGTGGTTTCGTCTCTGTGTCGCCGCTCTCGCGGTACTCATTATTGCGGATGTGATCCTCAACGCGGTGCAGAAAGCGCGGATCGCGCGTATTGAAGCACGCCGCGCCCGCAAGGCTAACATACGGAACAAATGGTGATAAAAATAATCGCTGTCGGGAAGCTGAAAGAAAAGTATCTCAAAGACGCTTTTGCCGAGTATGAGAAACGACTGAACGGGTTCTGCAAACTTACCGTTGACGAGATCGAGCAGGAAAAGCTTTCCGATGCTCCCTCGGAAAAGGAGATCGCAAAAGCTCTCGATACCGAAGCGGAAAAGATACTGCAAAAGATACCCGCCGGAAGCTTCGTGATCCCGCTGTGCATTGAGGGAAAGCAGATACCAAGCGAGAAGTTCGCGGAGCTTATCTCCCGTGAATCCGCCGCCGGTGCGGGAACCTTCGTGTTCATTATCGGCGGCTCCTGCGGACTGTCCGACATGGTGAAGTCAAAAGCCGGCTTTAAACTCAGTATGTCGGAAATGACCTTCCCCCACAGACTCGCGCGCATTATGCTGGCGGAACAGATCTACCGCGCTTTTTCCATAATCAACAACAGAAAGTATCACAAGTAATGTATAAAATGTACCTCTACAAGGCTTCGCTGCTCATGTTCGGCATTGCTATGCTGACACTCGGGATAGTGATCGTCTCACAGCGCGAAGTCCTTATAACTCCGCTGGTATATTTTGCCGGCTGGGTGCTGATAATCCACGGTGCGCACAATCTGGCGGGGTTCATAGCCCACAGCGGGAGACTGGGTCAGAAGCGCAGGGAGGCGAAGCTGATAACCGCGATAATGAACATCGTTCTCGGCGCGGGGATCATGCTGCTTCCGGAGCTTTCCTTCACGCTGGCGACGTTTGTTCTTGCGGCATATCTGCTGTTCAACGCGGCTTCAAAGCTTGCCGATTTCATTGTTGCGAAGATCGACAGACAGCCCGGACACATCTTCGATCTGCTGTCATTCGCTTTTTATATGGTATTCGTAGGTCTGCTGTTCGGAACGGGACTGCGTAACGACACCTTTCTTATCATATCCGGAGTTTACTGCATACTCTTCGGTGCGGAGATGATCTCGGATTTCATCACACTGGTCATTCCCCAGAAAGTCAAGAACAGTCTGAAACGCAGGATCCGCATCTCCCCTCCCGTTTATGTATCAACGTTCATGCCGCTCGGCACTCTGCGCTACATAAACGAATATATCTCACTCAACGACAGGATGCCGGAATTCACAGGCGGTGACAGGAGCGACGGGCTGCCGCCGGACATCGAAGTTATGGTTCATGTTTCAAACAACGGTTCCGGAAAGGTGGGACACCTTGATCTGTACTTCGGCGGGGAGGTCATTTCCTACGGCAACCACGATCATTCTTCGCACAGGCTTTTCGGGGTATTCGGCGACGGGGTGATGTTCACGGCGGAGAAAGAGACTTACCTCGACTTCTCGGTGACGCATGACCGTCAGATAGTGTTCTCCTACGGACTGCGGCTTACGGAGGAACAGCGGGAGGCTGTGCGCACGGAGGTTGAACGAATAAAAGCGGATACCGTCCCGTGGAAGCCGCCGTATCAGACTGCCTGCGAGGAAAAAGGATCCGCAAACGTGAAACTCTCGGATCATCACGACTACTGCAGTGAACTCTGGAACGGCACTCACGCCGAATTCTTCAAATTCACCCGCGGAAAATTCAAAACATACTCGATTCTAAGCACAAACTGCGTGCTGCTCACGGACGAGATCCTCGGAAAGACCGGAACGGATATCGTGTGTATCGGCGGTATCGCCTCTCCGGGTATCTACTACGACTACCTTGAGCGGCTTTATATGACACATAAGACCATGGTCATTTCAAAGACCATTTACGACAGAAAAACGATGAGAAAACTTAAAAAGGAAAGGACGAAGCAAAATGAGCGAAGTGTATCTTGACGACCGTTTCAAAGGAGTAATGCTCGGACTGGCGATAGGAGACGCATTCGGATATCCCATAGAGCTTATGGACTATGACGCGATCTGCGAAAGATTTGAGAAAAAGGGGTGCCTTGACCTTGCGGTCAGCAAGCGCACGGGAACAGCGCTGTTCACCGATGACACGCAGCTATCGCTGTTCACGGCGGACGGACTGCTGTGGGCGCACAGCGCGGGTGCCGACGACGGACAGGTGAACTATGAGGATTACATTTTCCTTGCGTATCAGGTGTGGCTCTACACCCAGACCAAGACTGTCGCGGGAAAGGAGTACGCGTGGCTGTTCGATCCGGCTCAGAACGCATACAAGCTGAGACTGCTGAAAGCAAAGGGACTGTACAAGAAACGTACAGCCGACACCAAAAACATAGACGCTCTGCTAAAGATCAAGAACATGGCTTACGGGACTCCCGAACGCCGTCTCAACGACAACAAGGACAACGGCGCGGTCAAGCGTTCCGCTCCCATCGGACTGTACTTCTACAAGGACACCAAAAAGGCGTTTGACATGGGCTGCCGTGCCGCGGCTATCACTCACGGCGATCCGGTAGGTTACATCTCGGCTGGCTGCTACGCGGCTATAATTGCGGAGATCGTAAGCGGCGCGGAGATCGAGGACGCTGTAAAGACTGTCATAAAGCTTCTCGACAGTGTTGCGGACGGCGAAGTGCTGAAAAAGACCATGCAGTACGCCCTTGACCTGCTGGATAACGAGGACGTCGATCCTATGTCGGCAGTGAAGAAAATGGGCTACGGATTTGAGGCTTACGAGGCTCTGGCGATTTCCGTTTACTGTGCGGTGCTGCACTGCGACAGCCCCCGTCACGCTATCCAGCTCGCGGCGAACCATGACGGCGCTTCCGATACCTGCGCTTCCATGACGGGAGCGATGCTGGGCGCTTACTTCGGAGTTCAGGGATTCCCCAAACGCTGGGTGGAGAAGCTTCAGTACAAGAACCTTATTTCGGCTATTGCGGATAAGCTGCTGAAAGTGGTTTATACTTCCGACGACGACGGAGCGGCGGAAGAGGACGAATAACAGACAGACAAAAACGTATAATGTGAAGTTCTGAACAGACGAAAGGGGCTGAGTATGTATGACTTATACGATCGAATACTTGACGGAGAGGATCAGGGCAAGCGAGAAACCGTATGATCTGGAGAAGATCACGGCTGCGTATGAGCTTGCAAACGAGGCTCACGCGGGCATAAAAAGAAGCTCCGGAGAGCCGTACATCATTCACCCGATCGCAGTGGCGGATATACTGCTGGAGTTCTACATGGACACCGACACTATCTGCGCCGCGCTGCTGCACGACGTTGTGGAGGACACAGATATTCCGCTGGAGACTCTGCGCAAAAAGTTCGGAGACGACGTTGCAAACCTCGTTGACGGCGTTACAAAGATAGGACAGATACCTCTGAACACCACCAAGGAGGAGCAGCAGGCGGAGAATATCCGCAAGATACTGATAGCGATGTCGAAAGATATCCGCGTCATTATCATCAAGCTTGCGGACAGACTGCACAATATGCGCACCATTCAGTTCCGCCCGCCCGAAAAGCAGCGCAAAAAGGCTCTCGAAACAATGAACTTCTACGCGCCTATCGCGCACCGGCTCGGTATGAGTGCGGTCAAGGAAGAAATGGAGGATATCTCGATCCGTATCCTCGATCCCTACGGCGCGCAGACTATCGAGGAAATGCTCGACAAACACAAGGAGCAGCGGGACACATTCATCGACATCATAAAATCCCGTATCCGCGAGCGTATCAGCGATATTGATCCCCCGCCCACGATCGAGGGACGTGTCAAGAGCGTTTACAGTATATATAAGAAGGTATATGTCAAGGGCAAGAACTTTGACGAGATATATGACATCTACGCTGTCCGTGTTATCGTGCAGACCGTCATAGAATGTTACAACGTTCTCGGTATTATACACGATATCTTCAAGCCCATTCCCTACCGCTTCAAGGACTATATAGCGACCCCGAAGCCCAACCGCTACCAGTCGCTCCACACCACGGTCATAGGGCGCGAAGGCATACCTTTTGAAGTGCAGATACGCACCTACGAGATGCACAACACCGCTCAGTACGGTATCGCAGCCCACTGGAAGTACAAGGCTGGACTTTCCGGCAATGTGTCCGGTGAGAAGCGCTTCGACTGGATACGTCACATTCTTGAGCAGCAGCAGGATTCCGATGATATCAACGAGCTTGCGGACGCTATCAAGGTGGATCTCGCACCGGACGACGTGTATGTGTTCACCCCCAAGGGCGATGTTATCACGCTGCCTACAGACTCCACTATCATCGACTTCGCCTACGCGATACACACGCAGGTGGGCAATCACATGACCGGCGCAAAGGTGGGCGGCAGGCAGATACGTTTCGACTACCGGCTCAACACGGGCGATATCGTTGAGATACAGACCTCCGCGAACGCGCACCCCAACCGCAACTGGCTGGAGATAGCAAAGACCTCCGAGGCGCGTGCGAAGATACGTTCGTGGTTCAAGCGCGAGTGCCGCGAGGAAAACATCACCGAGGGAAAGAACTCCATTGAACTGGAGTTCCGCCGGAACAACATGATACCCTCCGAGGACTTTATCCTCGAACTTGCCAATATGCAGCATTTTGACAATATTGAGGATTTCTACGCCGCGATAGGCTACGGCGGAGTTATCCTGTCAAAGATAATGCAGCGTGCTAAGGATCTTTACAACTCCCGGAACGCAGACAAGGTGCAGGAAACGGAAGAGGAGATACTTTCCCGCAATTATTACAAGCGCCGCAAGGGCGGAGTTATAGTCGAGGGCATAGACAACTGCCTGATAAAGTTCGCCAAGTGCTGCAACCCGCTGCCCGGAGATGACATCATCGGTTTTATCACCCGCGGATACGGTGTTTCTGTGCATAAGCGGGACTGCGTTAATGTCATCAACTCCCCTGAAAGCGAGAAAGAACGCTGGATCAATGTTATGTGGGCGGGCGGCACAGAGAGCGAGAGCTACAACGCAACCATTGACATCATTGCTGAGGACAGAACCGCGCTCATCGCGGATATCACTTCAGTAATTGCAGCAAGCAGGCTTCCCATACGACAGATAACCGCACATCAGCTCAAAAACGGCAACGGAAATGTGATAGTTACCGTCGAAGTGGCAAGTCTCGAACAGCTCAATGCCATGATCGGGCGCATAAGCAAGGTACAGGGCGTCATAAGCGCCGAAAGAACCGGAATAGTCTGATAGCATAAAGTCAGTGAGATAATGGTATTGACAAAACCGCGGGTATGTGTTATAATACAGTCAAGAGGTAACTCTTACGAGACTGATATGTGTTACCACACGAGAACCGAACAAAAACGAACAGCGCGGGGTGCCACCCGCGCTGTTCGTTTGCCGACTCACTTTCTGTCGGTTTTGTCGAGAAGCTTACAGATATAGTAGCTTATAACACCCGACAGTATAGAAATAAGTAACGAGACTAGTGTTTCCACACGATCACCTCCCTCCCGACGGAAGAAGCCGACACCGTCATTATATCACATTTCGGCACAGTTTGTTAATTATATGCTAAAAACACTTGCAAAAAACGGAATAATGTGATATAATTAAATAATGAACAGATATCCCATACAGGAGGCAAAGCCAATGAATTTACAGGAATCCGGAGAGATGTATCTCGAAACCATTCTGGTTCTGTCAGAAAAGAAAAACGATGTCCGCTCAATAGATATATGCGAGGAAATGGGCTTCTCAAAGCCCAGCATAAGCCGCGCTATCCACCTGCTGGAGGACGGCGGTTATCTTGATATCGACAACAACGGTTACATAACCCTGACAGACCTCGGACGTGAGATCGCCGAGAAGATCTACGAACGCCACAAAGTTCTCACCGCACTGTTTGTGGCAATCGGCGTTGACGAAGAAACCGCAGCCGAGGATGCCTGCAGGATCGAACACGTCATAAGCGATAAAACTTTCACTGCGATCAAAGCCCACATGAAACAACAGAATATGTGAAGTTGACCGCCCCGCGTGAGTTTGCGGGGCGGTTTTTTGTGTATTCTTTCAAAAAAGAGGAAAAACTATTGATTATTTCAGGTTTATATTGTATAATAATAGAGTATAGTGCCTTTGTGAAAGGAAGAAATAAATGGAGAAAAAGACTAAAGTGGACGGGATATCTCTCGCCATTGTAATACTCAATATCGCAATAGTCGCAGTGCTTATACTGCTGGTGACTCTGATCTACCTCTATATGACCGGAAAGCTGGAGCCTACCGATGTGGCGAATATGGAGCAGTCCGAGCAGACTGCCGCTACCCTTGTCACCACGGCACTCACCACCGATACAGTGGAGACTACGACAGAGCCGGAAGAAATGACCGTCACCGAGGAGACAGAGGCAGAGCCTGATGCCGAGGAGACAGAGGAGACCGGGGAGACAACGGAACCGGAAGTCCTTGTTGCAGTCGAGACCGATGACTACTCCGACGAATTCTTCGCCAACGATTTCTTCATAGGCGACTCAATATACACCGGACTCGTAAACTACGGCTACTTCGACAGCTCACAGGTGTTCGCAAAGATCGGACTCAACCCGGAAAGCGTACTCACCGATATCGACGATACCGGGCTTACCGCCGTCGGAAAAGCCGAGGCTATGCAGCCTAAGCACATCTTCATAATGCTCGGTTCCAACGGAATAGCGTTCATGGGCAATACACACATGGCGGAAAAAATGCACGAACTGGTGGATAAACTCCGTGAAGCCTGCCCCGAAAGCTACATCTACGTCGTTTCCATTCCGCCCGTGACAAAGGAGCATGATGCCGCAGGTCAGGAAACAATGGTAATGGTCAACGGCTATAACAAGCTGCTCAAGGGTATGTGCGAGGAAGCGGGAGTAGTTTACCTCGATCTGTGCAGCAAGCTTCAGGATTCCTCCGGCTACTTCTCCGCCGATTACGCGGAAGCCGACGGTATGCATTTCTTAGGCAGCGCCTACAAACATATGCTTGCTTTCTTCCAGAGAGAAATACAGCTATGATAAAGATAAACCAAACACAGCAAAAGAAAGGACTAAAAAAATGAAAAAGAAGATCGTATGTGCAGTTCTTATCTCCGCGATGGTATGCGGAGCAGCTTCATGCACCGGAAGTCAGCCCGCCGAAACAGCCGGTGCGGACACCACGGCAGCAGCGACTCCCGTTTCAGACGCTTCGGCGGCAGACGTAACAAAAGCGGTGCTTGACGAGATCACCATTAACTCCGCTTTCGAGAAGAGCAAGGATTCACTCGGCGACTACTTTGACGGACTCGATACCGACAAGATCACCGATTCCTCGTTCTACATCTGCGCTTCCGGCGCTTATCCGGACGAGATCGCGGTATTTAAATTTGCGGGCGCTGACGACGCGAAAAACGCTGTTGCCGCCGTCAATGAGAGACTCGAATATCAGAAGAAAACCTATAAGGACTACACTCCCGAGGAATACTATAAGCTGGAGGACGCTGTGGTAGAGCAGACCGGAGAATGGCTCGTCTATATCGTCACAAGCGACAACTCCCGCGCAAAGGAGATAGCTCTCGGAGTTATCGGATAAGCAGAACTTAACGGAGGCAATTTGCGGAAATGGCAGGAGAATGTCTTGTTATCGCGCTCATTCTGGGCGCTTTGAATGTGGGATTTTTCCGAGCCCACAGAAAGAACTGGGGGCTCGCGGTACTGCCGCTGGGTTTCGTTCCGTTCGTGACAGGCATAGTCATCTGGTGCGCGGAAGAGTTTTTTCATGCGCAGTACACTTTCCTGCTCCCAATGCTGCTGATAATCATTTCCATGTTCGTATCCTGCGTGTGGATAGGCTTAGCCTGCTGGATCCTCATTAAAACCAGCAAGCTTCGTATATGGTATCTGGTTGTGGCGATCGGATTTGTTTTCATCATTTCCGCGATAATGCTCCTGAAATTCTATTTCATGTTTTTCTGAGATCATCATAATACCGATTTATTTCTTTGGCAACTGAATATCGTTAATGCCGGTAAGTCAGATATCTGTTCTTTATCCCCGCCGTCGGCGGACTGAAAGAACATTATTACCATTGTTTAATTGCCGCTAATAATCCCCCGAAGCAAACGACAGTACGTCGTAAAATCGCTCCGGGGATTTTTGCTGTCTTTTCGGATATATGACCAAGCACCCCAAATCGTATTTCGAGAAAATTTTATCGTTTTTCGATAATTTTCTATTGACAAACAGATATATCTGTGATATAATGCAAACAGTAAAACACCGTTCACCTTACCGGTGCCGGCAGTATGGTGAACGGAACGGGAGAATGTTCGTTCCCGCAATAAGGAGGATCAACCGATATGAACATCAATTGGACAAAGGAACGCTCGCTGATGCTGTCGCGTGCGCTGACATGGGCGGTGCTGATACTCGCCTGCGCGCTGCTGTTTCTGATACCGATAATCACGATCTGGTACGACAACGTTTCCGAAAAACCGCCGATAATGCCGATACTCACAGCCGCGTTCTATCTCTGTGATATCATCGCTATAATCGCTCTGTGGCAGCTGAAAAACCTGCTTGCGAACATCTCGAAGCAGGAGCTTTTCACAGATTGCAACACCCGCTGTGTGCGTATAATCTCATGGTGCTGCTTCGGCGTCGCGGCGGTTATGGCAGCGCTGTCGTTCTGGAGGCTGCTGGCGCTTCTCGTTGCGTTCATTGCTGCATTCGTGGGACTGATTCTCCGCGTGGTGAAGAATATGCTCGCCGCTGCCGCCGAGATGCGCGAGGAAAACGACTTCACGATATAAGGGGGACGGGAACTATGCCGATAACTGTAAATCTCGACGTGATGATGGCAAAGCGCAAAATATCCGCGGGTGACCTTGCGGAACGCATTGACATTACTCCCGCAAATCTTTCGATACTCAAGAACAACAAGGCGAAGGCTGTGCGTTTTTCCACACTCGAAGCTATATGCAGAGAGCTTGACTGCCAGCCGGGCGACATTCTCGAATTTACCAAGGAGGAATAAAAATGGACAGCGAAATGATACAGAACAATCCCGCAGTTCAGAGCGCACCGTCAGCAGCTCAGACAGCCGCTCCGAAAACCGTGATACGCGCACACGACACAGTTTTTGTATGGATATCATTCATACTCGGATTCCTGATCGTGCGGTATGCGGTATTCAACCCGAACGGCTTTGCGACAACCGCCGCTTCCCTGCTGACATTCGCGTGCAGTGCGGTCTATGTGATGAGATCCGGTATCAGACCAACGGCGAGACAGTGGATACTCGGCGCAGTGATATGCGTTTTTTCCTGCGTATTCTCGTTCACCGCAAGCGTACTTCTCCACGTTCTGTGCTTCATATTCCTGATAACCGCACAGTTCTGGTGGGTGCAGGCTGCGGCTATACACGCAAGATTCGTAACGCGGTTCTTCCCCTTTGACCTTATCCGCACGATCTTCTTACAGCCGCTTCTGGACATATCCTCGGCTCCGCGTGCAATGAAAGCGGCAGTGAAAGGATCCGCGAAAGCCGCTGCACTGCGGAACGCGCTTATCGGACTTGCCGCGACTATTCCTCTTACCGCAGTTGTGGCGGGACTGCTCGCGGACGCAGACAGCGGGGTGGAAGATATGCTCTTCCGGTTGACGCAGCTTATCACCAATGATGTTGCTGCAACCATAGTACAGCTTATCCTCGCAGTACCCGCGGGATTCCTGATCTTCGGAATGATGCGTGCGGACGCTGTGCAGAAGCTTTACCCTCTGCCGTCCGACTACTACTACCACGAAAAGTTCAGCCGTCTTTCGGTACTTCCCGCGTCGGCAGTCTATGCGGGAGTCACGCCTATCTGCGTACTTTACCTCATGTATTTCATTTCGCAGGCAAACTACTTTCTCTCTGCATTTGCCGGACGGCTCCCGGACAACATGGCATATTCCGAGTACGCTCGGCGGGGATTCTTCGAGCTGTGTACTATCGCTGTAATCAACCTCGCGGTCATACTCGGTATGCTGACATTCTCAAAGAAGCGGGAAGGCAAGCCCTCCCCTGCCTTGAAAGCCTACACCTGCATCATCAGCACATTCACTCTGTTCATCATCTCCACCGCAATCGCCAAGATGTTCATGTACATCGGCGAATACGGACTCACCCGCCTTCGCCTGTACACATCATGGTTCATGGTACTGCTTGCAGTCGTTTTCACGGTGCTGATGATCCGCGCGTTTGTTCCGAATTTCCACACATCATCTGCGATATCCGCAGCATTTATAATTCTTTTCGGAATACTGTGCTTTTCACGTCCGGACGCGGTAATTGCGGAATACAACATCTCGCTGTATGAGCAGGGCGTGCTGCCGACACTCGATACCGATATGCTGTGCAAGCTGTCCGACGATGCTTACGTGGTGATGCTGAAGCATTACGACACCATGAGCAGCGACCCCGTTTTCACGAAGCGTCTGCAATACCGACTCAGCGATTATGAGGAGCAGCCCATGCTGACTTACAATCTCAGCTCCATGAGAGTCGCGCAGCATTGACACGCCCATGAAAACAGCCAAAATCAGACTTATTGCCGCCATTACGGCGGCAATTCTGTTAGCGACCGAATGTGTTATCGGTGCGGCAGGAACGGGCTGGATCCGCTCCTACCTCGGTGACGTTCTCGTAATACCGCTGATATATGCGCTATGGCGCGTTATCGCTCCGAGAAAACCCGCGCCGGGCTGGAAGCTGCCCACGGGAATTCTCGCGTTCGCGTTTGCGGTCGAGTTTTTGCAGCTTCTCGGCGCAGCGGAATGGTTTGCGCCTGCCGGAGCAGTCGGAGGTCTTGTGCGTATCATCATCGGAACGAGCTTTTCTGTGATCGACCTGTTATGCTACACGGCGGGCGCGATACCGCTGTATCTGATCGAACAGAGAGTAAAACTCCACAGCAACCGAAAAAAACAACAAAACGGAAACATTACCCGCCCATAAATCCGAACCCAAAACTAACGAAAGCGGGAACAGTTCCCGCCCGTTAGTCCGTGCTGTAATCGTATTGCCAATTCAACAAAACCCGTCGGAGGCGCGGCACCGCTCTGTAGGGTAATCGGTACTCTGTGTGCCTGCCCGTCGGTGCTGTTCGAGGGGCAGTATGCTCCAATGGCAGGGTGCGCGCCGACACATCTGCGGTTACTAATCTGCACACCTGCCGTCGCGCGTATGGAGAAGAGCTTGCCTGCGCCAAAATCTGTTAATCGCAGAGAACAGCGGATTTAAACAGCGGCTTTAAAAGCATACTGCGATACCCGCAAGCTGCTTCGACGAGCGCGATACGCGTTCTTTGCTTACTTTCTGCCGCTCGGGCAGAAAGTAAGTCGCAACCGCCGGCAG
>JAGAWN010000205.1 GCA_017941355.1 Ruminiclostridium sp.
GAAAGCATCTTGACATGAGTTTCAAATGTGATAGGCTGGTAGCCCGGCAGCAGCCCTTTAGGGGTGCCTGCCGGTGCTGCCCGACTATCACACTTGAATCGAGGCTCGTGTCAAGATGACCGTGGAATAAATGCGGTCATATCCCTACAATCCTTTATTTTATTGCCCACACCTACCGGATAAGAGCCTAAAATATTCTGTGTCTGATAAAAAAACAACTTCCCACTTATATATACAAAAATCCTTTCCGGAATTCCTCTTTTCCGGAAAGGATTTTTTAATTTTCGGCGTTTTTGCCAAAATTGTATTCGGTTTCCGCTTCGCTTTTGACTGATATGCTGCCGCCGCATACGTCGATAAGCTCTTTTGTGAACGTATCTTTGCTTTCAACAGGGATATAGAGCGTTATAACAATGTCCGCGCCGAAATCCTCGCTTTCAACCCGCACATCAAAGCTTTCGAGCGTTTTGCCGATCTTGCCGTAGTACGGGTAAGCCAATGTAAGTACAAGCTTTGCTGCCGAGCGCATATCGAGCGTTTCCGCGGCATCGCAGGCTATCTTTGCCGCTTTCGTGTAGGCGCGTACAAGCCCTCCCGCCCCCAGCAGGACTCCGCCGAAATACCGAGTTACCACGCAGGTGACATCGGTAAGGCCCTCCTTGCGCAGCACCTCATATATCGGGACACCTGCGGTGCCGCCGGGTTCGCCGTCGTCACTGTGGCGCGAGAGGTTGTTGTCACGGAGGATATAGGCGTAGCAGTTATGGGTGGCTTTCCGGTGCATGGCGCGGATCTCCGCTATGAAGTCAAGCGCTTCCTGCTCCGTTTCCGTGTGGCGCAGATAACCTATGAACTCGCTTTTCTTCTCAATGAAGCGATCTTCGGCGCTCCCCTCTATGGTTTTATAGTTCATTTCGGCTCCTTAGGGGTAATGTCGTTCCTGCCGGCGCGGTCAAACTTATACAGCAGAGTGCAGCCGAGCTTCGGGTTGTCCCGCTTGAAACGCTTCAATATGCGGTCAAGCACCATTGCTGCCTGATCCTTGGTGGTGTTGGTGAGAAGCATGACGAACTGGGACGCGCTGTAGCGCGAATATACATCGCGGGAACGCAGGGAGGTGCTGATGCAGTCGGAAAGCTTGGTCATTATACGGTTGAGCTGCTTGCTTTCAAGCTCTTCCTGGGACTTGGATACGGCGGTGAGCAGACAGAGGTTGGTGGGTCTGCCGCTGCGCTGCGCGTCACGGATCTCAAGCTGGTAGATATGCTTGAAGAACGCGAACTCGCAGTAATACGCGCCTATGCCGTCGTCTATGCTGTCAAGCTGACCTTTGAGTATGCCGAAATCCGCGTTGTAGGCGTTGTCGTCCTTTACCGTTTTTTCGTACAGGGCGACAAAGTCGGAGGAGGGATTGATACCGTTCTTATTGTAGAACAGATCCATCACATAGGCATAATGCTGCTTGGCGGCAGCGGTCTCGCCGGTGTCCAACAGGGATTTCACATAATAATAATGTATCTTGTCGTCAAGGCGTTCTATTTCAAACGCTTTCTGACAGACGTTCATAAGTTCGGTGTAGTATTTATGCCGGTACAGGATCTCGATGGTGTCATGCACTATGCGCAGATACAGCGAATGATAATAGTTGGTCATCGGCATGACCCAACTTTCGGAGCGCGAACGGCTGAGAAAATCTCCCTTGTACAGATCTATGGCTTCGAGGTAGAGTGTGGTCTTTTCTTTTTCGGACTGTGCAAGCATACTCTTTTTGTACAGCGCGTCGAACTCGTCAAAATCTATGTAGCAGTCGAGGCGGTTGTTCAGGGAATATGTTCCCATGGAGTTGATGATGATCTCCACTCCCTCCGGCAGTCCCAGCCCGTCAAGACAGGCGCGCAGGCGGTGCAGCGAGGTCTTTAGCGCTCCGACGGGGTTGTCGCTGTCCTTTTCGCCCCAGAGTAGCTCGATAAGCTCGCTCTGCGGGATCTCACGGTTATGCTTTGCTATCATGAACTGCAGCAGCGTCCACATTTTGCGGGAACGCTTGCTTTGCTCTGTTATGACGTTATCTCCGTAGGATATGGAGAAGTCGCCGAGCATTGTTATTTTAAGCTGTTCCATATTTACCTCTTGAATTCAGTCTATGAGAGTGACAGCTCTCCTCCCCAGTATTTGCGGTCAAGGCTGCGGTAGCTTATGGCGCGGGCGATATGCGGTTTGCCTATAATCTCGGAGCCGCTGAGATCCGCGCAGGTGCGGGCAACTTTCAGCACTCTGTCATACGCGCGCGCTGACAGTCCCGTTTTCTCGAACGCGAGTTTCAGATAGGCATTTGCCTTTTCGTCAAGTACGCATATTTCATGCAGAAGATCCGGTGTTATGCCGGAATTCGACGTTATTTTCGTACCTTTGAAGCGCTTGTCCTGTATCTCACGGGCTTTGGCTATGCGCTCCGCCATTGCCGCGGAACACTCGCTTTTGCCGCTGCCGGCGAGATCTTCATAGCGCACCGACGATACCTCGGTCTGAATATCGATCCTGTCAAGAATGGGCTGGCTTATCTTGCCGAGATAACGTGCCACCTGCTGCTGAGTGCAGGTGCATTTTTTGACGGGGGAGCCGTAATTTCCGCAGGGACACGGGTTCATTGCGGCTACCAGCATTATGTTGCAGGGGTATCTTACGGATCCGGCTGCGCGGGAGATAGTGATCTCGCCGTTTTCAAGCGGCTGCCGCAGCGTTTCAAGCACGCGTCTGTCGAATTCCGGAAACTCGTCGAGAAACAGCACTCCGTTGTGCGCGAGAGATATCTCGCCGGGCTTCGGGATACTGCCGCCGCCTATAAGTCCCACCGACGAAGCGGTATGGCTGACATCGCGGAACGGGCGGCGGGTCACAAGGGGAGATGTATGCGAGATGATGCCCGCTACCGAATGTATCTTTGTAGTCTCTATGCTTTCCTCAAAGCTCATGCGCGGCAGGATCGTCGGTATGCGCTTGGCTATCATGCTTTTGCCGGTGCCGGGAGGTCCGATCATCAGCAGGTTGTGGAAGCCTGCCGCGGCAACTTCGATGGCGCTTTTGACTGCCTCCTGACCTTTTACGTCCGCAAAGTCGAGAGCTGTTCTGTAGCTTTCCTCGGTGATCTCCAGCGGTTCGGTGCGGCGGATAAGGGATCGTCCGCAGAGGTGGTTGGCAAGTTCGGAGACTGTCTTTACTCCGAAAATGCGGATGTTCTTCACCACAGAGGCTTCGGCGGCGTTTTCGTAAGGCAGGTACAGCTCGGTTATGCCGTTTGCCGCGGCTTCCACCGCCATTGCAAGCGCACCGTTTACCGGGCAGACTTCTCCGCCCAGCGACACTTCGCCTATGAATGCCTTTCCGTCAAGCTCCTTGGGCGCGTATCCCGCTGCGGTAAGGATAGCGACAAGTATTGCGAGATCGTAGCCGGAGCCGGTTTTTTTCACTCCCGCCGGTGAAAGGTTTATGACGCACTTGACGGAGCCGAGCTTCATTCCGCTGTTGTCGATCGCGGATTTGATGCGCATTTTGCTTTCCTGCACCGACTGATCGGCAAGCCCGACTATGTCTATATTCGGAACGCCCTGTGAGGCGCTTATTTCCGCTGTTACCGCAAAAGCGTTAAGTCCGAACAGACCTATGCTCGATATTTTGGCAAACATATCTTCTCTTATCTTCCTTCCGTGAGTATGTGTACAGAACGCGGATACCGACATTTTTACCGGTAATTCATCAGCATCAGATAGATCCCGAAGCCCAGAAACAGGCACATGAGGGTACACAGCGGCACGCCCGCTATTATAGTGGCGCGCGCGTTCCTGTCATACACGAATTTCTTACCTGCGTCTATGCGCAGTTTTATGGTTTTTTCGCTGTCATACAGCCGCTTTTTCATCACTACTTCGGCGGGGAACACATTTGGAAGTTCCCCCTCGTCGGTGCGGTAGAACGCCGTGTCGTAGCGGCTTTTCTCCGTTCTGCCGATACGGGTGAATACCGCTTCACGCTTTTTGGAGAACAGCAGCCGCACCGTGAAATACAGGAAAAGCAATTCCGACGCGGCAGCCGCCAGCGCCAGTATCCCCACGAATCCGAATATTATTATGTCAATGCCAAACCCCAGTATCAGCAGCAGCACGGCTATGACGACGGCTCCGAGTATCAGTTCCATGGCTGTTTCAGTACCCTTGCGCGTATGTAGGCGAATACTTTTTCTTCGCCGTAGTCCTTTAATATTATAAGAAGCCGTTTCAGCAGCTTATCCGTTTCCGGGTGTATCATGTAATGCTTGTGGGAACGCTCGTAATACTCATAGGGCGACGCGTCTGTGTAGTCCTCGCCGAGATATACCTTGCAGGCGGCTATACGGTCACAGAACATTTCGACAACGTAATTCACCGGCATTTTTACTCCCGCCATGCAGCGGTCGCCGTCCGGCTTGTTGTCTATCCAATACTCGAAGTGGTGCTTGTTGCGCCCCTTGTGGTGCAGCCACGCGGCGCTGTAGCCCAGCAGCTCTCGCTCAACGGTGTTCGGGCTGCGCTTGCCGTTGTAGTATTTCACGCCTACCATGAACTCTGCCGGCGTGTACTTCGACAGGTCATGCAGCAAGCCCTGTTTATACAGTCCCGCCTTGAAGCAGTAGTGCATTACGATCGCTTTGTGACGGGTTATGGTAAGGAAGTGGTGATACGCGTTATCCAGATAGTCCGAAAGCTGTGTGTATTTTTCCTGCTCACTCATAGCCTGCCTCCAATATATAAAACCCTATATTACCCTTTATTATAACTTAAATGTAACAAATAATCAAGAATTTTTGCCGAATTTCATTGATTTGTTGCAAAATAATAAAATGTTTTTGTGCATTGTGCCTTATGCCGCATTGCGGCTCGTCATACAGGCTGATCTTTCAGATGAGAAAACTCCCGTTATCTTTACGGATGTCGGGAGTTTTGTGAAATCGGACAAACTTTATTGTGATTTTGCACATTTTCTCACTGGCACGGCTGCGCGGCTCTTGCAAAATCAACAAAAATATGTTAAAATACAGATACAGAAATTTAACTTCGACATTAAGGAGGCACATGATATGAGCAAAACATTGGTGGCATATTTCAGCGCGAGCGGTGTTACCGCCGAAAAAGCAAAGATAATCGCTGAGGCGGCGGGCGCAGACCTTTACGAGATCAGACCCGCTGTTCCATATACGCAGGAAGATCTCGACTTCAAGAACAAGCAGTCCCGCAGCAGCGTGGAAATGGCAGACAAGTCATTCCGTCCGGAACTTGCCGACAAGGACGCGCACGCAGAGGACTATGACACTATCTTCCTCGGTTTCCCGATATGGTGGTATATGGCTCCTACTATTATAAATACGTTCCTTGAGAGTTACGATCTGTCGGGAAAGACTATAATCCTGTTCGCTACCTCGGACGGCAGCCGTTTCGGCAATACCGTGAAGTTTTTACAGGGCAGCGTTTCCGATACTACCGTTATAAAAGAGGGGAAGCTTGTTACAAAAATGCAGCCCCTCGTGATCGAAAACTGGGTAAAGGAATTCGATCTGTGATGTTCCGCGGTCACTGCCGCTGCGCCGCTTCAAGCAGCTCGGCGGCTTCCGCCCACTCCTCGGTTTGCGCGTCAAGCTCCGCCTGCAGCTCGCCGAGCTTTTCGGACAGTTCAGACACCTTTTCGTAGTTTCCCGCGATGTCCGGGGACTGCATCTGCGAATTGATATCCGCTATCTGCGATTCAAGCTCACTTATCCGCGCCTCGGCTCTCGATACGCGGGTGGTGAGTTTTCTTATGTCGCTTTGAAGTTCCTTGCGGCGCTTGTAATCCTGCTTGTTTGCGCTGTCCCCTGCCGACGGCTCTTTCGCTTTGGCGGCGGTGAGGACTGCCGCACCCTCGGCTGCAGCAAGATAGTCGTCGTAGTTGCCGTCTATGCTTTGTGCGCCGTCGGGGGTAAGCTTGTACAGGCGGGTAGCGATCTTATTGATAAGGTAACGGTCGTGGGATATCACGAATACCGTTCCCTCATAGCCTGCAAGTGCGTCTTCGAGCGCTTCGCGGGAGTTTATGTCAAGGTGGTTCGTCGGCTCGTCAAGCAGCAGGAAATTACAGCCGCTGAGCATAAGCTTCAGCAGTGCAACCCGTGCTTTCTCACCGCCGCTCAGCACCCCGATCTTCTTGAACACTTCCTCACCGCTGAACAGGAAGCTGCCGAGTGCAGTCCTCACCTGCGTCTGGTTCATCTTCGGGTATGCGTCCCATATCTCGTCCATTACCGTCTTGCTGTCCGACAGTCCGGTCATCAGCTGGTCGTAGTAGCCCGGCTTTACTCCGGGACCGTAGGTGACATTGCCGGTTTCCGGAACGAGCTGCTTCATCAGTATCTTAAACAGCGTAGTCTTGCCGCTTCCGTTGGCTCCCAGCAGGAAAACACGCTCATGCTTGCGGACTTCCATATCCACTCCGTCGAACAGCCGTTCTCCGTCAAAACTCATGCGCAGATTCTTTGCGGTCATTATCTCGTCCGTTACCGGATCGGTGCAGTGAAAGCCGAACCGCAGCTTTTTCGGCAGCACCTGCGGTTTCACAAGGTCGGCTTCAAGACGCTCGATCTGCTTTTCCTTGCTGGCTATGGTGATATAGTTGCGCTCCTGGTTGAAACGCTTCTGCTGCTCGATTATGCCTTTGATTCGGTTGATCTCTTCGAGTTGGTTCTCGTAGTGCCGCCATGCAGTTTCGAGGTCTTCTTCTTTTTTCCTGCGGTAAGTGCTGTAGCTGCCCTTGTACACCGTGAGACGCTTGTTTTCAAGCTCGAAGGTGCGGGTCGTCACCGTATCGAGAAAGTAACGGTCATGGGAGATGATGATGTACGCGCCCTTGTAGTCCAGCAGGAACTTTTCGAGCCATGTTGACGCGGCGATATCGAGGTGGTTGGTTGGCTCGTCCAGCAGAAGCAGGTTCGCACCCGAAAGCAGGAGCTTCGCGAGCTGCACCTTGGCTTTCTCGCCTCCGCTCAGCACAGAGACAGGCTTTTCCTGCTCGGGGAGCGAAAAGCCGAGTCCCAGAAGACTGCTCATGGCGCGGGTGCGGTAGGTAAGCCCGCCCTCCGCTTCAAAGCGCTCCCGGAGAAGCATCTGTTTTTCCAGAGTCTCCGGTGAGGTATCGCCTGCACCTACACGCGCGTTCACTTCTTCCAGTTCCGCTTCAAGCTGCATTACCGGCGCGAATACCGACAATACCTCATCATACACGCTTACCGAGCTTTCACGGATAACGTGCTGCTCCATATAGCCGAGCGTCGTTTCTTTCGATTTGACGAACTCGCCGCCGTCGTACTCGACATCGCCGCGTATCGCCTTGAAAAGCGTGGTCTTGCCGCAGCCGTTCACTCCGACAAGTCCTATTCTGTCACCCTTTTCAACCTCGAATGTCACGCCGCCGAAAAGCAGCTCCGCACCGAAGTAAAGGGTTATATCCTTTGCGTTGAAAATTGCCATTTCTGTTCCTTATATATTTGCAGTATTATATCCGACTATGTGCAGTACGCGGAGATCCGTGCAGCCGAGAGTTTTCAGCGAAACGGAGGCATATTTGTCGTTTGAAACGAGGTAGTCCATGACAGAACCTCTGCTGTCGGCTATTATGCCGGTTATCATGAACTGGGCTGTCGGCTCGCCCTCATACATGAGCTGCACGATATCACCGATCTCGCCGCCGCCGGAAGCAGTCTGACAGGCTGCCAGACCGAAGCCTTCGTTGTCACGGATATAGCGGTAGAATGCCGTGCGGTCAAACCAGCTTCGTGAACAGCCGGTCTTTTTGCGTTCGGTGTTGATCTCGTCGTCGTACCATTTCCACTGGTCGGTGACGCTGCCCTGTGAATCCATCGGTATGCCGCTTTCAAACAGGCAGCGGGACAGGAAGTTTGCGTCGTTTTCCTCGTACTCGCCAAACGCGCCGCTGTTAGCAAAGCCTTTGATAGCGGAGTTGGCGGCGGCGCTTCGGTTATACTCATACTCCGCGGCGGGGTAGAGTGATCTGTCGGGAGTTTCAAGCACAGCTGCCGCGGATTCTTCCCGGAGCATCTGCAGAGCGGGAGCGGTGTATTTCGGAAAGAAAGTATAGTTGAGATCGTTCCGGGAAAGCCGGTTGGCGGCAAGAACCTTATCCAGACCGTAACCGGCGAAACGGGCAGAGGGGCGATCGGTGGTATGCTCTTCTATGCGAAGCGCTTTACCGGAAACGTTCAGAACGAAGCTGTGCATTTCGCCGCGTATGACAGCCGGGGCTTTCATTGACCTGTAATTTATTTGCCCGGAGAGTTCGAGGTCTATTTCCACTTTTTCCGTTTTTGGGACAGCGTGGCGGCGGCGCACATTGAGCGTGAGACTGCATGAATCAAATGAAAGATCCATGGGGCAGGACTGCGCCAGACTCACTTCGTAGTCGAGCGCAAGTTCGTCAAACAACTCATAGCTTGTCTGAACGGTATAGAAGCGAGCGATCTTTTCTGCTTTTTTGGCACCGAGTCCCGCGTACCAGTACACGAAGAACTCCCGCAGCAGGCTTTCCTCTGTTTCGTTTACCGCCTTTCCGTCGAAGGTGACGGATACGGAGGTTGAGGAATCGGGGGAATACTCGGCTGCGTAGAGATCGGTTGCAAGCAGGTCGTCCAGGGACTTCTCCACGTTAAGGATGTCCCACAAAAGAAAAAGGCCGACAACATAGATCGCCGTCAGAACGACGACAACCATCGCTGTCAGCACAGTTTTCAATTTCGGATCCATATTATGACCAACCGCAGTCGTCGTACTCTGCCCATTTATTATAGGCTGTCTGCTGTGTCAGCTTGAACACTATGAAAACGGCGGCTGTTATTATAAGCGCAACTGCGCCGAATACCGGTATAAGCATTGACGCAGCGGAAGCTGTCTGTTTTGCGGCGGGTGAGATGTTCATAAGATCATTCCTTTCGAGTGATATAAGCATATTATACTATATAATATCAGTTTTGTCAATCACCGGAAAACCATTACCGGAAAAAATTTGTTATTTTTTTAAAATTTTTTAAAAAAACACTTGACAAAGAGACGTTGATGTGATATAATCAACATTACCACGTCGGAAACAGCTTCCGTTCCAAGTGTCGAAAGCTACCGGTTGACTCCGATCCGTCGGTCAAAAATTTTTTGAAAAAATTCAAAAAAGGTATTGACAAAACGGAAAGAGTGTGGTAAGATATTAAAGCTGTCAGAGAGACGGGAAGCGAAAGCGGAACGGAGAGCTGACAGGACAGGCACCTTGAAAATTGAACAGCAACCAAAACGAATTAACGACCCTTGAAATTCAAGGAAAAAGATAATTTCGGATGGACAATAA
>JAGAWN010000206.1 GCA_017941355.1 Ruminiclostridium sp.
ATCTCGGTGCTGTCCGAAGAAGCCCTCGGAGCGAAAATATATGCTCTGATGTCCGTCCTCAAGGGCGTGACCGAGGTGGAGCTTGTGTGCATGAACAGCCGCGAGAGTTTTGAGAGCAACAAGGCATTCATCAAAAAGCGGATAGCGGCAGAGGAAAATCCCGCTGTTCGGGAACTGCTCGAAAAGGACGCTGTCCACCTCGACCACATTCAGGCGCAGACAGCTACCGCCCGTGAATTCCTGCTCCTTATCAGGACGCGGAACATGAAAGAAAAGGAACTGTTCGCGCATCTCAACCGTGTGGAAAAGATCGTTCTCGAAAACGGCTTCACGGTATCGAGATTCGATAATAACGGCATAAAGACGCTCCTTGCGGTGTATTTCGAGCAGAACACCACAAATGAGAAATTTGAGGACATTGACGGAGAAAGGTGGCTCATAAATGAGTGATAAGATAAAGCTGAATGTCACAATGAAATACAAGGCTGATTCGTACAAACAGGCGAACAACCTTTGTATAGTGGAAGAAATAGTCCCTATACCGGACGCTGATTTTCTGGAAATGGCGACATTTCCATGCAGGGACAATCCGTACATAAAGCTCCACAAGGATTCTATGTTCGCGGACAGCGAAGCGATGCACTGTGTTCTGTTCATCGCGGAGAAACAGGGCGACGGATTTCTTGTGGAATCCGAGGGATACGATTATGCACGGTATTCACAGTATATTCCCCATGCGGGGGATATTGTTGCTGGACAGCAGCGGAGACTTTCGGAAGTGTCCGAAAAGCTGTATGCGGCATTGGAGAAAAATCTCGATTTCCTTGCCGCCGAGTCCAGGGCGGAACCGAATTACAGGATACCGATAGACGCGGTGTTTGATACTCCCGAAATAGACGAGTGCCTTCTTGAACTTGCCGGTGAGATTTTAAAGGAGCAGACCGAGTTTGCCGATATAAAGCTGTCATGCAATGACAGGATCATCACGATAGACGGCGATAAATACGATACTCTGCGCTTTATCAGCCCGCTCCGTGTAGATACAGACCTGCTTGTCACGTTAGCACCGGTAGAACCGGAGAAAGCATTGGAATACGCAACATTCATAAACAACGAGATTGATGCGGATATGATGCTTTCTATCCATTACGGACTTATGGAGCATTGTTCGGACAAAACGCTTACAGACAAGGTGTATTCTGTTTTCCCTAAAGTAGAGGAAATGGGCAATGAACTTGTCGGTGTTACTACAGTTAAGCTCATTAAACCGCTTGACGAGCGCGATGTGGAAACGCTCAAAGACTTCATAACCGAGCAGTATTCGCAGGAATGGGGCAAGCGCTTCTACGACAAAGGGCTGTATTACGGCGAAGATCGTATATATGTCGGATTCGGAAATGCCGACGATTTTCAGCTTATGACCGAAGAAGAATGGGATCAGTCGCAGGACGAGGGTCTTGCGCTTCAGCAGTAAGGAGATACGAAAATGAGTGACAATAAACTTGAAACCGCAGTCGCAGGGAGACTTGCGGATATTATCGAAGAAATGAAAGGCGCGGATGATTATTGCCTTTCATACGAGCAGTTTATGTCCGACCCCGGAATCGCCGAGTGCGTCATAGACTGCGCCAAGCATCTCACGGAAAGCCGTCTGGAGTTTGCAGGACTGACCATAAATTCCGGAAACGGTTTCGTGGAATTCGGACAAGAAGAACTTAAAACCGTCCGCCTCATTTCTCCACTTAAAGTTTCAATATACGAACCCGAATATGACGATCAGTATGTTCTGTCGGCACGTCAGGCTGTTGAATATGCAGATATTATCAACGGCAGAATAGCAACATATATGATGGACGAAGAACGTGAGCGCGGACTTATGCATTGGTACGATAAGCCTACGTCCATAAGCAGCAAGGTCTATTCAGCATTCCCGTCCGTAGAGGTCATAGACGGCGAACTGAATGGTGTCACTACTCTTCGTGTCCGTGGGGAACTTGATAACCATGAACTGCGTGAGCTCCGTGATTATCTCACCGGACAATATAGTGACGGCTGGGGCGAAGGCTTTGAACAGCAGGAAATTAAAATGGGTGAGCGTGACTGCCCGGAAATATATGTCAGCTTTTGGGGCGCACCCGGCTATGAACTGACCGTAGAAGATACTCCGCAGCAAACTCAGGATCTGTCAATGTGAGGTGCTTATGCAGAAGAAGAAACCCAATATTAAAGAAACGCACTTTGCGACCCGCAGCAGCAAGGACTTTGTGGATATGATCGCACCCTCGGTGATAAAGTTCTTCACCGATTATTACATCTGCGGGAACACGTTCCGCTGTGTGTGGGCGATGCGCGAATACCCCACATCGACCTCGGAACAGGCGATACTCCGCTATCTCGGTGAAAAAGACGGTGTGACGCTTCACATCTATACCCGCCATGTTACGGCAGCCGAGGAAAAGCGCATAATCGCTAACGCAGCCAACAAAAACCGCTTGCAGAGGACATCGACAAATGACTTACAGCAGACCGTCACGGCAGAAAACAACTTGCAGGACGTGACGCAGCTCGTAGCGGATATGCACCGGAACCGTGAACCTCTGCTCCATGTGGCGGTGTACATTGAGATCATAGCAGACAGTCTCGACAATCTGCGGAATATGCAGACCGAGGTTCAGACGGAGCTTGTACGCTCAAAGCTGAATGTCGATAAGCTGATGTTAAGGCAGCAGTCAGGCTTCACGTGCGTTATGCCGTCCGGCAGAAATGTGTTCAAGGAGCAGTTCGAGCGCGTTCTTCCGGCATCATCAACTGCGAATCTCTACCCGTTGTCATTCTCCGGCAAGACCGATGAGAACGGCTTCTACCTCGGACGGGATAAGTTCGGCTCGAATATTATTGTCGATTTCGATAAGCGTGCTTCGGATAAAACCAACGCCAATGTCCTTATCCTCGGAAACTCCGGTCAGGGCAAATCGTATCTGTTGAAGCTGATACTCTGCAATCTCCGCGAGAGCGGAAAGAGCATAATCTGCCTTGACCCCGAGCTTGAATACAAGGAGCTGACCTCCAATCTCGGCGGCTGTTTCATTGACCTTATGGACGGGCAGTACATCATCAATGTTCTCGAACCCAAATCATGGGACGATGGCAGTTCCGATGACGGCGAGGAAGTCCCCGAAGCGTTCAGAGCAAAGACCAAACTCAGTCAGCACATTTCGTTCCTGCGTGACTTTTTCCGCTGTTACAAGGATTTCACGGACAGAGAGATCGACACGATAGAGATCATGCTGCTGAAACTTTATGAGAAATTCGGCATATCCGATGACAGCGATTTTTCAAAATACACACCGACAGATTATCCGATATTATCGGACTTGTATGCTCTGCTTGAAAGCGAGTACAAGAATTATGACGAAAAGAAAAAGAACCTGTATGACGAGAAAACCTTGCAGAATATATGTCTCGGACTGCACTCCCTGTGCATGGGCGCGGAGTCAAAGTTTTTCAACGGCTACACGAATATAACCGACGGCAATTTCGTGACATTCGGAGTTAAAGGGCTTTTGCAGGCATCAAAGAATATCCGAAATGCTCTGCTGTTCAATGTGCTTTCATATATGTCGAACGAACTTCTCACCAAAGGAAACACGGTAGCGAGCTTAGATGAATTTTATTTATTCCTTTCAAATCTGACAGCGGTAGAATATATCCGCAATTTCATGAAACGTGTTCGCAAGAAGGAATCCTCGGTCATACTCGCATCGCAGAACCTCGAAGATTTCTGTCAGGAACACATCAAAGAGCTGACAAAGCCGCTGTTCTCGATTCCGACACATCAGTTCATATTCTATGCCGGCGCGGTAGATGCCAAGTTCTATACGGACACTTTGCAGCTTGAAAACTCGGAATACTCGCTCGTCAGATACCCGCAGCGCGGAGTGTGTTTATACAAGTGCGGTAACGAACGGTACTGTCTCTGCGTGACCGCTCCGCCGCATAAGGCTGCGCTGTTCGGGTCTGCGGGTGGAAGATAATTATAGCTCTTCAGGTATAAGAAAAATATTTCTCTTGATTTATTCCCAAAATAGTGGTATACTGATAGATAGAAAGGCGGTGTTGACCTTGACAAGAGAACAAACATTAACGGATATGGAAGCTTCATATGAGATAGGTCTGCCCGATTATCTACAGCATGACCTCGATGCGTATAAGGAGGGTCTTAAAACCAATTCGACTTTGCTTGATTGCTTATGGGGAGAATTGTACGGCAGTATCAATATTGCTGAAATCAACGAGGGCGCTATAACTCCCGACCACGCAGATTATTTAAGAAAAAAATATCTTTGGTAAATACGAAAGGAAAGATATGGATTTCACAAAATACAAAAGAATACCCGGGAAAGCATATAATGGTGCAAATGGTAAAAAAATTGCGATTGATATAGACGGAACAGCATATATGTTGAAGTTCCCTCCCAATCCCACAAAGAAAACAAGCCTGTCATACACCAACAGCTGCATAAGTGAATATATATGCTGTCATATTTTTAATATGCTTGGCATATCGGCTCAGGAGACAATGCTTGGCACTTATAATGTCAATGGCAAAGAAAAGATAGTTTGTGCCTGCAGAGACTTTACGTCAGATGATACAGTGTTTTATGATTTTTGTTCTATCAAAAATACTATCATTGATTCCGAATACAACGGAAAAGGGACGGATATCGACGAGATACTTGAAACCATACAGCTTCAAGAATATATTGATCCGCAGGTGCTAACCGATTTTTTTTACGACGTTTTTGTGGTAGATGCCCTTGTTGGAAACTTTGACCGTCATAACGGCAATTGGGGCTTCCTGTTTAACAAGATCAGCGGCGCATATAGCATTGCCCCGATTTACGATTGTGGCAGTTGTTTGCTGCCGCAGGCTGACCCGGAAATGATCCAAAGAATACTGAACGATGAAAACGAACTTAACGCAAGAGTCTATAATTATCCGTTGTCGGCAATACAATGCGGCGGCAGAAAGATCAATTATTTTGAGTATATTTCATCTTTAAACGATCAAAACTGCAAAGAAGCCGTTGAAAGGATAGTTCCGAGAATAAATATGAAGGATATAACTGAGCTTGTTGATGCTACTCCATATATATCCGATGTTCAAAAAACATTTATCGGAACTTTCTTGACGGCACGATATGAACGCATTCTTGATTACTCTTTCGAGCTAATCCAAAAGAATGATATGATACAGGAAAATGAGGAACAAACTCCAACTCTGACAATGTAAACAATAATATTTATAGAAGAACCTTTGATTTTCGAATCAAGGGTTCTTTTCTTGTTGAAAAGAGGTGAAAAATACGCTTCAGGATCAGAAATACGGGGTCGAGATAGAGCTTACGGGGCTTACAAGAGAAAGAGCGGCAGAGGTTATCGCTGACTATTTCGGCACAAGCTATTATCATACCGGCGGCTGCTATGACACATACAGTGTCAGGGATAACACCGGTCGAACTTGGAAAGTAGTAAAGGACGCAAGCATTGATTGTACCGACAGAAATGGAAATGAAGCAGGTTCCAGTTACTCGGTCGAATTTGTGACACCGATATGTGTTTATGAAGATATTCCAAACATACAGCAGTTAGTGAGGAATCTGCGGCACAACGGGGCTTTGGCTAATAACAGCTGTGGTATTCACGTTCATGTAAACGGTGCGCCTTATGATGCACTGTCACTTCGTAATCTGACAAACATCATGAGAGCGAAAGAGGACTTGATATACAAGGCTTTGAAAGTGAATCCTGCCCGTGAATACAGATACTGCAAAAAGGTCGATGAGGATTTCCTTGAAGAATTGAACAGGAAGAAGCCTAAAACACTTGATAAGATTCAGAATATCTGGTATCACGGTAATGACGGCAGTGATATCCATTACCATCCGACAAGGTATCGAGCCTTAAATTTACATTCGTTGTTTTCAAAAGGTACTATCGAATTTAGGCTTTACGACGGAACTACCCATGCAGGTCGTATAAAAACATACATTCAGTTGAGCCTTGCAATATCCAATCAAGCGCTGAATCAGAGCTGTGCGTCATACCGTAAAATGCAGCGCACAAACGAAAAATACACGTTCAGAACATGGCTTCTGCGGCTCGGCATGATCGGCGACGAGTTCAAGACTGCACGAAAGTTCCTGCTTGAAAACCTCGAGGGGTGCATTGCTTGGAAAGACCCGTCACAGGCTTTGGAACAGCGTGAGCGTCTGAAACAGGCACGACAGAAAGAATCAGCACAAGAG
>JAGAWN010000207.1 GCA_017941355.1 Ruminiclostridium sp.
AGCGACGGCGAAAAAGCGGCGGTGGGAACGATAAACCTCGACTACCGCAGCCTGTATCACCACTTCGAGTGCGGAACGTATATGTACCGCGCAGACTGTATCCCCGCGATAGAAATGGATTTCAGCGAGACGCTGGCAAAGTGCGCGGAAGTGACCTATGACACCGTAAAACACGAAAAGATATCTTATAAACTGGCAGGCGCGTTCCTGAAGATAATCGCGCCGCTGATGTAAAAAAGGAGCAGTTATGACACTTAGAGACATTGAGACCGGTCAGACCGTCATCATCGACAAAGTGGGAGGCAGCGGCGCACTGCGTCAGCACTTCCTCGACATGGGAGTTATCCCCGGCGCGGAGATAACACTCGAAAAGCTTGCGCCTATGGGAGATCCCATGGAACTGCGGCTGCACGGGTACGAACTCACGCTGAGACTTGCGGACGCGGAACAGATCGAAGTCTCGCCGCTGCCGGATAAGGTAAAAGGCGAAGTTAAGCGCAGTTCCACGATCTCGGACAGCAGACATTCCTCCGAGCATCCCGGTCTCGGCGAGGGCGGGAAATTCCACCCGAAAGGCAGCGGCGATCCCCTCCCGAAAGGCACGACGCTGAGACTTGCACTTGTGGGAAACCAGAACAGCGGCAAGACCACGCTGTTCAACCGGCTCACCGGCTCAAAGCAGCACGTCGGCAACTTCCCCGGTGTGACGGTTGACCGGAAGGACGGTGCTGTAAAGGGTCACCCGGAGGCTGTCATAACCGATCTGCCCGGCATCTACTCCATGTCGCCGTACAGCAGCGAAGAGATTGTTTCACGCAGCTTCGTGCTTGACGAGAAGCCCCACGCGATAATCAACATAGTCGATGTTACAAACATCGAGCGCAACCTGTATCTTACGGTGCAGCTTCTCGAAATGGACATACCTATGGTAGTGGCGCTGAACATGATGGACGAACTTACCGCAAACGGCGGCAGCATAGACGTGAACGAAATGGAACTTATGCTGGGAGTTCCGGTAGTGCCGATATCCGCCGCAAAGGATCAGGGCATCGAGGAGCTTGTGCAGCACGTTCTGCACGTTGCACGCTATCAGGAACGTCCGGTGAAACAGGATCTCTGCGGCAGGACGGAAAAAGGCGGCGCAGTTCATCGCTGCCTGCACAGCATAGCGCATCTGATAGAGGATCACGCGGAGTCTGCGGGACTTCCTCTGCGCTTCGCCGCGAGCAAGGTGGCAGAGGGAGACGCTCTGATAACCGAACAGCTTGGACTTGAGCAGAACGAACTTGAGACCGTGGAGCATATCGCGGCGCAGCTTGAGAAGGAACGCGGGCTTGACCGCAGCGCCGCAATTGCGGAAATGCGGTTTTCGTTCATATTCAGAGTCTGTTCCGCCTCGGTCAAAAAGCCCGCCGAAAGCCGTGAGCATATCCGCAGCAAAAGGATAGACCGAATACTTACCGGCAAATACACCGCGATACCGGTATTCATACTTATCATGGGAGCCGTGTCTTTCCTGACGTTCAACGTTATCGGAAAGTTCTTCCAGGATCTTATCGAAATGGGGGTAGGCTGGCTCACCGAGCTGACTGATGCCGCACTTACCGCGTCGAACGTGAACGAGGTCATTCACGGTATAATCATCGGCGGTCTGTTTGAGGGAGTCGGCAGCGTGCTGAGCTTCCTGCCGATAATCGTGATACTGTTCTTCTTCCTTTCACTGCTGGAGGACAGCGGCTACATAGCGCGCGTGGCGTTTTTCATGGACAAGCTGCTGCGCAGGATAGGGCTGTCCGGGCGCAGCATAGTTCCGATGCTGATAGGCTTCGGCTGCTCGGTACCCGCCGTCATGGCAACGCGCACCATGCCGAGTGAGCGGGACAGGAAAATGACGATACTGCTGACACCGTTTATGAGCTGCTCCGCGAAAATGCCGATATACGCGTTCTTCGTTGACGCGTTCTTCCCGGATATAGGCTGGCTTATCTACATAGGGCTGTATGCTCTCGGCGTTGTCATAGGTATCATAGCAGCCTGCATATACAAGGGAACGCTGTTCAAGGGTGAAGCTGTGCCGTTTGTAATGGAGCTGCCGAACTACCGTATCCCCGGCGTGCGCAATACGCTCATGCTGATGTGGGACAAGGCAAAGGACTTCCTGCAGCGCGCGTTCTCGGTGATACTGATAGCCTCGCTGGCAGTATGGTTCCTGAGCAGCTTCGATCTCAGCATGAAGCTTGTTGATGACACGGAAAACAGCATACTTGCCGCCGCTGCGGGATTTCTTGCACCGGTAATGGCTCCGCTCGGACTTGGAGACTGGCGCATACTCGTTTCGCTTGTCTGCGGATTCATGGCTAAAGAGAGCGTCGTGTCGATGCTGGAGATACTCTACGCCGGCGATGCCGCGACTGCTATGACGACTCTTGCGGCGCTGTCATTCCTCGTGTTCTCGCTGCTCTACACTCCCTGCGTTGCCGCGATAGCCGCCGTCAAGCGTGAACTCGGCGGAAAATGGGCGGCAGGGGTAGTGTTCTGGCAGTGCCTTGTGGCATGGCTCGCAGCGTTCATCGTCCGTCTTGTGGGAATGTTGTTCGGAGGTGTGTAATGAACGTTTTAGATATTATCCTGATCGTTGTTATAGCTGCGGTGATAGCCGGCGCAGTCTTTCTATCCGTAAGACGCAAAAAAAAAGGCAGCTCCTGCTGCGGCGACTGCGCTAAGTGCAAAAAGCGCTGATGTCAACAGGGGGAAGAGAACAAAGGGTCAAACCATTAAACTGCCGTAATAACAAAAGTCCAAGCGAAATATTTTCATCATATTTTCACACAGCTGCCATAATTTTTTCGGTTTTTGGAACGGTTTTTGAACGGTCTGTATGCTATAATAGTAAGCACTGAGATAACACAAAGAGCCGGATCCATAGTTTTATGAGATGCCGCATATCTCCTGATACAGCTGATACCCCTCTTTTCCATAAAACGAACTCCCCCTGTCGGATCTCCGGCAGGGGGAGTTCATTATGCACATTAATTAAAATACCGATCCGCGCCTGTCACAGCCAGCCGAATTCGTCGGGAATGTCGTTCAGGCTGCCCTCATATTCGAGCCTCGCCATGTCAAGAGCGATCCTGCCGTATTTCCTGACCAGTATCGACTGCGCGCCTATCTCGGTGAGGCAGTCTTTCATATCCATTATAAGCTGCCGAAGAGCGCCGCTCTTGTCGGGATCGCCGTCATAGAGTATGCCGACAAGTTCTCCCGTTGTGCAGTAGGAGCCGTTCCTGTACATAAGATATGCGAACAGCGAACCGGTCTTGCCGCGTCTGAACGCAAACGTTTCCCCGTTCACAAATATGGCAAACGGACTGCATCTGACGACGAGCGGGCATTTCTTCTTTTCTATCGGTATGCGAAGCCGCGTGAGCGCTTTCTCTATGTCCTGTTCACACACCGGCTTTGCAAGGAACGCGCTTGCCGCCACATCATACGAACGGAAAGCATACTCGGTGTGTCCCGTCACGAATACGATATTCAGCCGAGGAAAGCGTTTCTGAAGCAGCTTCGCGCCCTCTATCCCGTTCAGCCCCGGCATTTCTATGTCCAGAAAAGCTATCTGCGTATCGTCGGTTATCAGCTTCATCGCTTCATTCATATTGTTTGCGGTAATGTGCGTTCCGTCGGGGTCTATGCGGGTCAGCATGATCTTCATAAGCTCAGCCGCGCCTTTTTGGTCGTCAACCGAGATCGTTACCATTTGTTCACCCCCCCCCGATCTGTGAACGTTATTATTGCGGAAGTCCCGTTTTCTCCGCTTATTATCTCAAGGTCACCGGAATTCATTGATCTCAGCCGCGCCCGGACGTTCTCAATGCCGATACCCTTGCGAGCCTGCTGCTGCACGGTTATGTTGCTGCTGCCGATGCCGTCGTCGATGACCTCGATCGTTACAGCATTGCCGCTGCGGCGGGTCTTGATCCATACCGTTCCGCCGTTGTCGCGGGTAGCGATGCCGTGGCGGACAGCATTCTCGACCAGCGGCTGCACCGTAAGCGGCGGGATAAAGAAATCGTCGCACTGTATGTCGTACTCTACCGTCAGCCTGTCACCGAAATTCTGCTGTTCCAGCGCGAGATACGCTTCTATCGACTCCATTTCCCGGTCAAAGCTTATCTTCTGTGTACCGCCGAGCGCCTCGAAGTTTGACCGCAGGTAGAGCGAAAAGTTTGTGATGCTCTCGTAAACCTCCGGATGATCCACGCACTGCGAGCGTATAGCCATAAGCGAATTGTTGATGAAGTGCGGCTGTATCTGCGCCATCAGTGTCTCGTTCTTGCTCTGCTCCAGAGCGAGATCGCTTTCTGCAAGCCGGCGTTTCGTTTCTTCAAGCTCCGTGACAGCCTGAATGGTAACGGCAGTCTTGTTTTTCTCATACATCACGTAAAGTATCAGTGCCGTAGCCGAAACCGAGATATTGTTGTAGCTTATGCCCGAATACACGAAGTTTGCGAGGAATGCTGAAAGCGGTATCACGGACGATGTAATGACAACGTTTTTGATGAATCTGTCAAGCTTCTTCCAGTTCAGGGCGATCACAGCGATTATGAATACGAACGAACCTATCGTGGTAAAGTACCAGACCGGGTAAAACTCACCGCGGTGGTACATATTCTGCGCGTCGAACCGGTAAAGCGCGTTTGTGAAAGGCGTTGCCGCAAGCAGGACAATGCTCGGTATATTAAGCAGCTGCACCGCGGTTATCACGTCAGCAAGCTTTTTCATACCGTTCTTCACCGCGATATGCTTCTTTATCAGCCGGAGAAAGAACAGGGTGAGGAATGCGCCCACCGCGAAATACGCCATTTCAAAAACCGGTCTGAGCATTATCGCTGTCCGGCTTGTGTTGCCTATTCCAAGACAGCACAGCATATCAAACAGATTGTAAAGGAATATGGATATATAGAATATGATGATCTCCTCTGTAAGCGGGATCTTTACCGCGTTCCCGCTTATCCTGTCGGTATGCCTGCCGAGAAGAAGCGAAAAGATCATTATAAGCAGGAATAAACTGTTCCACAGCTCTATGATGAACTGCGCAAATCCAAGTATCCCTACACGCTGTACAAATTCTTCCATTTTTCTTCCTTTTGCAGTATCCGCCGCGGCCGGTATCACAGGCATAAGCGCGGATACTGCGATAAACAGTATGGTTGCTCAAAGCCGATAGGTTTTAAGAGAGGTACAGACGTTTAAGTTCCTCGGTATCTTTGTAAGAAAGCTTATATTCCTCTTTTGCGAAATCGGCGACGGAACCGTATTCTATCCTGATCTTCGACAGCGCGAATTCAAGCATGTGCGACTGAACGCCGTTTATCCGCCGTACACGGTCAAGCTCCGCGGTATCATAAATGAATCCGGAAACTGCGGAAACATCGCGCTTGATAGCGGAAGCGTTCGCGGTATTTGTGTACATATAATCGGCTATTATGTACTCGTCCTCAAAGCCGAGCAGCGACAGCAGTATCGCGGCAGCAACGCCGGTGCGGTCCTTGCCGGCGGCACTGTGGAACAATACCGCGCGCTCCCCGCCGGCTTCAAGCAGCAGTCCGAAAAACTTCCGGAACGCCGATCTTGCGGTATCCCCGAAAACAAGCTGCGAGTACTTTCCCGTTTCCGCTATACACCCGGCGGAAATGAGATCCTGCAGGTATCTGCCGGGGTCATCATCGTCCGGCTCGGCTTCACCGAAGCCCGCCGTCATATCCGGCATAGGCAGATTTATGTATTTCGCGCCGGGTATCGTCTGATCCGGTCTTTCCTCTGTCTCCCGTTCGGTGCGCAGATCTATAACCGTTCCGAGTTTATATGTCCCGGCAAGCAGCTCCGTGTCCTTTGCGGAAGCGTCGTGAAGATGCCCCGAACGGATAAGGGTGCGCGGCTTTATCTTTAATCCGGCGCTGTTTATGTATCCGCTCATCTCACGCGCGTTCGTGATCCCGGCAAAGTCTATCGGACGGTATTCCGTAACGGTTTCCGGTGTAATACAGTGTTTGATGTATGCAGCCAATTGATGATGCTCCTTTGCGTTTGGTGTCATAACTACAATTAAATTATTATACCATATCAACCGTTCAAAAACCGTTCAAATTCCGGCGGCATTTATGGCTGATATGTGAAATTTCTGTGACGGTTTTCTGAAATCGCAGGAGCATACGTCCGGAAAGCCCCTCCGTTACCGCAGGGCAGCTCCGGGTAATGCCGTACATACTGCTTCAATACGGCACTGAAGGTTCCATGAACTCTCTGTTTATTTTATCACAAAACCCGGATCTTTGCAATAGGGTATATGAAAAGCATACGGGTTTTCGCATGAACACTCACTGCTGCCCCGGATCAAAACGCGCACCGCCGTTTCTTGACAATGACCGGGTTTTGTGGTATAATACAATTACGGTTCGGAGGGCAGAACATAGGGAACCGCTGATCAAATCGCTTTTACCGAAAAATCCATACCGTGAAAGGCATATATTATCAACATTGAGATTTCCAATGTCGATTTGATCAGCGGTTACATAGAAATGGAATGCCGGATAAGGCCGCAGACCGAGATGTCTGCTGTTTTATCCGGCTTTTTGATTGGAGGACATAGGATAAATGAAAAACAATGATTTCACCGAGGGCGCGATTCTTCCCAAACTGCTGAGATTCATGCTTCCGGTGCTGTTCGCAATGTTTCTTCAGGCAATGTACGGCGCGGTGGATCTGCTCATAGTCGGGCAGTTCGGCACGACCGCAGATGTTTCCGGGGTGTCCACCGGCTCGCAGATAGTGCTTACTCTCACAAACCTGATAGTGAGCTTTTCAATGGGAATAACCGTAGTCGTCGGTCAGCGCATAGGTCAGAAACGCCCCGACGACGCGGCACAGACCATAGGTACGGGACTGCTGATATTCGCGGTAACGGGAGCCGTTTTCACAGTGCTGTCCGTTGCGGGCGCGCCCGCTCTCGCGGCAGTCATGCAGGCTCCCGAAGAAGCGTTTGACGTAACGGTCAGCTACATACGCATCTGCGGCGCAGGTTTCCTGATAATAACGGCGTACAACCTGCTCGGCAGCATTTTCAGAGGGCTGGGAGACTCGAAAACCCCGCTCATTGCCGTCGGTATCGCCTGCGTGTTCAACATCGCCGGAGATCTGCTGTTCGTTGCGGGGTTCGGAATGGGAGCGTCGGGAGCAGCGCTTGCAACCGTTCTTGCTCAGCTTGTAAGCGTTCTTATCTCGTTTTTTATCATCAGACGGACAAAGCTGCCCTTTGAGTTCAACCGCTCACATCTGAAGATCAGAAAAGCAAATGCCGGACTTATCATTCAGATCGGCACTCCCATAGCCCTGCAGGATCTTCTCGTCGGCATCTCGTTCCTTGTGCTGCTCGCTATCGTCAACAGTCTCGGCGTGACGGCTTCCGCCGGTATCGGGGTCGCCGAAAAGGTCTGCGCGTTCATAATGCTGGTACCGGCGGCGTTTATGCAGTCGATGTCCGCGTTCGTTGCCCAGAACACGGGAGCCGGATTTGACGACAGGGCGAAAAAGGCACTGAAAAGCGGTATCGCGGTATCGTTCGCGTTCGGTGTGGTGATGTTCCTGCTGACCTTTTTCCGCGGCGATCTCCTTGCCGGGATCTTCTCAAGCCAGCCCGATACCGTCGCGGACGCATGGGATTATCTGAAAGCCTACGCGATAGACTGCCTGCTGACCTGCTTTCTTTTCTGTTTTATCGGCTATTACAACGGGCTGGGAAAGACCACATTCGTTATGGCGCAGGGTATCTGCGGAGCGTTTCTTGTGAGGATCCCCGCGGCATTTCTCATGCAGAACATCGGCGGAGGCTCGCTGTTTCTGATAGGGCTTGCGACACCCTGCTCCACTGTGGTGCAGATAATCATGTGCTTTGCCGCCTATGCTCTGTTCGCAAGGAAGAAACCGGGGACTTCGCAATAAAGGGGAAAATTCGAACAGCAGTTTTTCTGTTTTATGTTTGACACTGCCAAAGAAATGTGGTATAATAATGTAATCTAAAGCGATACGAAAGCACGGACTCTCTTTTTCTCTCTGCGGAAGTCATTTATTACCGACAGAATAAGGTGGATCAAATGGTTAAGCATAACAGAACAAAACATTTTTTCGGTTTGCTGCTGTCGTTGGCAATGCTGATAGGCACACTCGGCACAGGCGCGGCTGCGGAAGAATACCCGATCAATTCCTCCGGCGTTCCCAACAGGAACATAAGCGTGGATCCCACCGGTCTGAGCGAGGGATTCTCAGCCGTTCTGTACGACAACACGAACGGGCTGCCGACATCGGAAGCAAACGCAATTGCCGAAACCTCGGACGGATTTATCTGGATCGGCAGCTATGCCGGACTGATACGCTATGACGGAAACACCTTCGAGCGTATGGATCCCTCCGGCGGTCTTACAAGCATAAAATGCCTGTACGCCGACAGCAGAGACAGACTCTGGATAGGGACGAACGATAACGGCGTTGCGGTCATGGACAAGGGCGGTTTCCGGATATGGAACAAGATGGACGGTATGGTTTCCTCACATACCCGCGCCATTGCGGAGGACAACAGCGGGAACATCTATGTCGCCACGGCAGGCGGTATCATGATGTTTGACCCGGACTTAAACCTCACCGCGCTCAGAGATGAAGAGATCGCGGAAGCAAATATGCGCGACATACGTCTTGGCATCGACGGACAGATCTACGGTACCACAGACGGAGGCGATCTTCTTACGATCCGTGACGGCAAGCTGACGAGGTTCATAAGCGCGGAGGCGAATCCTTTAAAGGGTGCAGGAGCAATACTCCCCTCCCCCACCGAACCGGGCAGGCTTTATCAGGAAGCCGCAGACCTCGGATTCTACTACATTGACATAAGCAGCGGTTACGATGTCATAGATAAGATAGATATAGCTCCTCTGAATTACCTCAAATCCGTGGAGTACATCGACGGCAAGCTATGGATCTGCGCCACAAACGGTATCGGGGTAGTTGAGGACGGCAAGTTCCGGCTGCTGGAAAACCTCCCTATGGACAACAATGTTTGCCATGTAATGACAGACTATCTCGGGAACCTGTGGTTCGCCTCCACCAGACAGGGCGTGATGAAAGTCGTGCCTAACCAGTTCGCGGATATTTTCGAGCGTTTCGACCTGCCGGAAGCCGTGGTCAATTCTACCTGCCGCAGCGGCGGAAACCTGTTTGTGGCAACGGATACCGGACTTACGGTCATTGATGAAAACGGTCCGCTTTCGGAATTCCCGCTGACAAAGGCGGAGACTGTTTCGGGAACGGATCTCGGTGAAAAAGACCTGATAAAGCTGCTGGAGGGCTGCCGTATCCGCTCTGTTATCCGTGACAGCAAGGAGAGGATATGGATCTCGACATGGCGAAAGTACGGTCTGCTGTGCCTGGACAACGGCGGGCTTACCGCGTTCACCGAGGAAGATGGACTGCTTTCGACCAGTCTGCGCTCGGTCAGCGAGTGCGGCGACGGCAGGATACTCGTTGCTCTGACAGGCGGTGTCAATGTCATCGAGAACGGTAAGGTCACAGCTTCCTACGGCAAAGAGGACGGCATAGAAAACACCGAAAGCCTTACCGTTGAGGAGGGTCTGAACGGAGAGATCATTCTCGGAAGCAACGGCGGCGGTCTTTACATCATAGATGACAGCGGCGTGCATAATATAAATGTTGAGCAGGGACTGCCCTCGGATATAGTTATGCGTCTGAAGCGCGACACAGATAACGATGTTGTGTGGATCGTCACCAGCAGCGACATTGCGTATCTGACACCGGACTACAGAGTGGTCAGGATAAAGAACTTCCCCTACCCCAACAATTTCGATATTCACAAGAACTCCCATGATGAAATATGGGTACTCAGCAGCAACGGCATTTATGTTCTTCCCGCTGCCTCGCTTCTCGCTAACGGCGATATCGCTCCGGTGTTTTACAGCATTGCAAACGGACTTCCCTGCATATCAACGGCAAACTCATACAGCGAGCTGACCGATGACGGCGACCTTTATATTGCGGGAACCACAGGTGTTGCAAAAGTAAATATCGACAGATCATTTGAGAACGTAAACGATCTGAAAGCTGTGATATCGTGGATCGAGGCAGACGGAGAGATCATATATCCCGACAGTGCCGGGGTGTTCAATGTGGAAAGCAGCACTCAGAAGATAACCATACCGGGTTTTGTTTTCAACTATTCGCTGACAGATCCGCAGGTAAGCTATCAGCTTGAGGGATTTGACCGCGAAAGCGTAACGCTGAGCAGAAGCGAACTTGTCCCCGTGGATTACACCAACCTGCGCGGCGGCGAATACCGCTTTGTGCTGAACGTAAAGGACGCTATGGGACGCGGGAACAAGGAAGTCTCCGTCCGTATCGTGAAAGCAAGAGCCTTTTACGAAGAGTGGTGGTTCTACCTTATCTGCGCACTGTTAGGTATCTTTATAATAGCAGAGTTCGTGCGGCTCTACCTGCGAAAAAAGACCCGGAGATTCAGAGAGAGGGAGGAAGAACAGAGACGGCTGTTCGACCAGACCGCTACCGCGCTGGTAAACGCGATAGACGCGAAAGACAGATACACACACGGTCATTCCGCAAGAGTTGCGGATTATTCGAGAAAGATTGCCGAGCTTGCGGGCAAGAGCGAAAAGGAGTGCGAGGACGTTTATTATGCCGCGCTCCTGCATGATGTCGGAAAGATAGGCGTTCCCGGCAGCATCATCAACAAGGACGGCAAACTCACCGATGAGGAATACGCCATAATCAAGCAGCACCCCACAAAAGGCGTACAGATCCTTTCGAGCATCACTGAATTTCCGTATCTGAGCGTCGGAGCGCATTATCACCATGAACGCTACGACGGCAGAGGATATCCGGAAGGACTTAAAGGCGAGGAGATCCCCGAGATAGCGAGAATGATCTCGGTGGCGGACGCTTACGACGCGATGACCTCAAAGAGAAGCTACCGTGACCCGATACCGCAGCAGAAAGTGCGCGAAGAGATCGTCAAAGGCTCGGGAACTCAGTTTGACCCCGTATTTGCCGGATATATGCTGCACCTGATAGATCTCGATACCGAATATCTGATGCAGGAAAGAGACGATACACAGCAGAACAGCGGTATATCGGATATTTCCGTCGGTGAATACAGAAGCTCGGTGTCGGAGGGGATCCTCGTGACGCGGTTTATGACGACTGTTACGATGTCGGTGGCATCAGACGAAGAAGCTACAGGAATACCGCCGGAGCCGGCAATGATACTCTTTGACTCCCTTGACGGAAAAGTTCACAGCAGCGAACGCGAAATAAGGGATCTGCTGTATTTCGAGTACGGCGAGATAGGCTTCGACGGACGTGCCGTGACCGTCGGCGCAAGGAAGATACAGGCTGATGTAAGCGAGACCGTCTCCGGTGATATCGGAAAGAACGGCGATTACAGGATCGAAGCGGTAAGGATAAAAGACCACGCGCTCATACGCGTCATCGGCAAAAAGAATACCGTTAAGGTAATTATAGCTTTGCCGGACAGCTCGAGATATATGCACATAGGGCTTACGGGCAAGCACTGCCGGTATTTCGATATCAAAACCGAAAAAGCGGAGACTGCGGCTCCGGCAGACTTCATTCCGCGTATTGCCGAAGAGATCAGCTATATCAATGTCCCCGCGGGAGATATCCCGAATGTTCAGGTAGATGATTACCGTTCCGCTCATTCGGAAGGAATAGAGATAAGGGACGGGCTTACGATAAAGTTCCATGCAAAGAGCCTGCCGACCGCGCGGCTCGTATGGCACTGCCCGTACATCGACATCTTCTCCTCCGCGGACGGCGCTGTGGGAGGCAGCACATACCGCGATATCGCGTTCATGCGGTTTGACGGGGAATTCTGGGAGAGCGATCCGAGCTGCCACGCGGACGTGAATATCACAAAGACGGAGGAATTCGGCGGCTGGGAAGCATGGAAGAAGTTCAACCGTGACGGTTATGACACATCTGTGACATTCAGAGTCGAGAACAACAGCATCACGATCATTACCGAAAACGCCGGTATCGCGATCAGGAATACCGCCGTGCTGAACGAGACCGACAAAACGATATACGCCGCGCTCACCGGAGATCAATGCGCACTGACCGATATCAGGATATCCTACAGCGAATGAATCACCCGCTGAACCCAAAGGCGGCACATCACTCCCCCGCTTCCGGCGGCGGGAAGAACCCGGAATTGCCGCATCAACACACGAAAAAGAGATGAAATATGAATTCAGCAGCATTAAACTCCTCTCCGCAAAGACGGAGAAAAATGCCTGTCATTATTTCCGTGATCCTTATTCCGGTAACCGCACTTGTTATTCTCTTTCTGCTTTTGTATTACCCTGCCGACAAAACGGCACTCGACGCAATGAGATCCGATGACACTGTAACTGTCTCGGAAACAGGATACGGGTATTTTTTTGACGGACCCACAGATCACTCTTGTTTGATTTTTTACCCCGGCGCAAAGGTCGAGGAAGCCGCTTACGCTCCCCTGCTTCATTCCCTCGCCGCCGCCGGGATCGACGCTTTCGTTGTCAGAATGCCGTTTGAGATCGCGTTTTTCAACGCAAACGGTGCCGATGACGTTTTAAGCACACACAATTACTCCGAATGGTATATGGGCGGACATTCCCTCGGCGGTGTCGTCGCGTCGGACTATGCAGCCGCTCACAGCGATACGTTCGCAGGTATCATTCTGCTCGCTTCTTACCCGAATAACCCTCTCCCCGAATCATTGACTGAGATACAGCTGATAGGCTCCGAAGATCTCGTGATAAGGGCGGATATGGTGAACAATACCGAAACAAACTCTCCGAAAAACTGTATCAGACATATCATAGAGGGCGGCAATCACGCGCAGTTCGGCAGCTACGGCAGCCAATTCGGCGACGGGATCGCCACGATCTCCGCTGAGGAACAGATCCGTGAGACCGTAGATACGATCATTTCTCTGATCGGTGACCGAACACCGGAAATGCAATAACTCCCGGTGTTCCTTAACGTGACCGCAAGCAACACACAAGCACATTCATCACAGGAGGAAAGATCATGGATCGAAAACTGCTTTACATTCTGTTACCGCTTCGCCCGGTCATATTCCTGCTTTTCTTCATGGCAGGCTCGCTGATAACAAACAAGGAACTGAGCGAAATAAGCCACTGGTGGTCTGTCGCGGATACGCCGATCAATATACTCACCATAATACTGCTGACCGCGGTTTCCCGAAAGAACGGAATGACTTATCGGGAACTTATCAACTATCAGAAAGGAAAAACCAAGGTAAGCCGGATCATTCCGGTATCCCTGGTGATACTTACTGTCGGCACGGGCGGAATGTATCTTGCGGGATTCCTGTGCTACGGAGTAATACCATATCTTCCGCAGATGATGATAGCGCCCATACACCCGGTCCTCGCAATAATAAACATTCCGCTTCTGCCGGTGACGACAGCTCTGGCAGAGGACGGACTGTATCTCGGCTGCGGTGTGAACCATATCAGAAACAAATACGCAGCCGTACTTGTCCCCGCTTTCTTTTTCGCTTTGCAGCACAGCTTCATTCCGCCGCTGCCCGATCTGCGCTACATGATATACAGGTTTCTTTCGTTTCTGCCCATAACTGTGATCCTTTGCGGGTATTACTACCAAAAAAGAGATCCGGTGCCGATAATGATCGGTCACGCGCTTATTGACGTCGCAACGGTGACGGAGATATTCGCAACCTCCGCTATTCCGGGGGTCTATGAAGGAATGCTCGGATCATAACCGAAAGAATTATTTTATTATTGACAAAAAGCAAATTACTATGCTATAATAATATTGGATATGCAAAACACATTTCTCTCATCAGAAATGCGTTTTGCTGTATTATCGGAAAATATCCCGATCGGATACATTATCCAACGGCGCACTTACGATATCTGCGGTATGGTTCCTGCGGTAAACAGACCACAGAATGAGGAGGAGGAAACAAAATGAATAAAAAAAGCTATAAACTGTCTGTACGGATACCTATAGTTATAATCGCGGCAGTCTCTGTTGTTGTATTTATAATGTGCATATTGTTCTTTGTGTTTTCAAGGAACACAGTTTCGGCTCTGCTCAATGACCAGGTGGACAACATTGCTGCTCAGAACAACCAGACCGTCAACTCATACCTCACCAGTATGCAGGTGTATTCCGAAGCCCTGCGCGACGACGTTCTGCGCAACCGCTCACTCGGCAAAGAGGCAGCCGCGCCAATGCTGGAAAGCGCGCTGAAAGATGTAGTTCGTTCCGGCAGAGTATTCTCGGCTTACTTCGCGTTCGAGCCGAACCAGTTCTTCCCCGATACTCCGGACGGTCTTTCCTACTATGCTTACACCGACGGCGGCAGCATCGCAATGGATATTCTCAACGACTACGCGGATTACGGCAGCGGTGATTACTACGCCACCACAAGGTCGGTAATGAAGACCCACGTTACCGAGCCTTACAGCTATGACCTTACAAACGGTCAGACGGTATGGCTGATAACCCTCAGCAATCCTATCATCGACGAGACCGGCAAGTTCCTCGGCGTTGCGAACTGTGACATTCTCGCGGATTCCGTGGGAGCGCTCAATTTCACGGCAGGCCCCTACAAAAACGCTTACAGCGCAATTCTTTCCTCAAGCGGATACTACATAGCAAACACAAAGGACTCTTCGCTTGTCGGCTCCATGACATCAGCCGGTTCGACAGCGATCCGGAACAGAAACACCGTTGTTGAGAATACACGGGACGAGCTTATCGGAAAAGACGCGATAGTCTGCTTTGAACCGATCGAACTCAGCGGAAGTGACCTTGCGTGGGTAAGTATGTTCGTTGTTGCAAACGACGAGGCTTTCGCTCAGATAAACTCCGTCACGATCACTGTTGTTATCATCGGTATCATCGGCATTGCCGCGCTTGCGGTGATCTGTATCCTGATACTGCACAGTTCCCTCGCTCCGATCAATCCGCTCATGGAGATCGCCGAAAAGACCAATAACTTTGACTTCTCAGAGAACGGCAGCAAATATGTGTTCCCGCCCAATGAGCTCGGTGACCTTGCCGACGGGTTCATGGAGATGTCCCGTCATCTGCAGAACGTTGTGCAGGACGAGAGCAGAGTTCTGGGCGCTATGGCAAAAGGCGACTTTACCGTAAGCTCCTCCTGTGAGGGCGAATATGTGGGCGGACTTGCCGACATACTTTACTCTATACATAACATATCGGATTCCCTCAATTCCACAATATCGCAGATAGATTCCTCGTCCCAGCAGGTATCTGCCGGAGCGAACATTCTTTCCAGCGGCGCTCAGTCCCTTTCCGACGGCGCTTCTCAGCAGGCTGCCGCGGTGCAGGAGCTTTCCGCTACGATCGCGGAACTCTCCGAGCAGGTAAACAAGAATGCGGCAGATGCTCACAATGTCAACAAAAAGGTGAATGAAGCGGCAGAGAGCGTTTCACAGAGCAACGAAAGCATGAAGCAGCTGATAGCCTCGATGAACGACATAAACCACAGTTCCATGGAGATAGACAAGGTAATCAAGGTAATAGAAGATATCGCTTTCCAGACCAATATCCTCGCGCTCAACGCAGCTGTAGAGGCTGCAAGAGCGGGAGATGCAGGCAAAGGATTTGCCGTTGTCGCAGATGAAGTCCGTAATCTCGCAAACAAGTCGCAGGAAGCCGCCAAGAGCACTACCAATCTCATAAAGGCTTCGGTAGATGCAGTCTCACGCGGCAGCAAGATAGCCGACGATACAGCCGCAAGCCTGTTATCCACCGTAGATAATATCAAGGAAATCACCGATAGTATCAACGCTATCTCCGAAGCAAGCGAAAACCAGGCTTCTTCGATATCCCAGGTAAGCATAGGTATCAGTCAGATAGCCGATGTTGTTCAGACGAACTCCGCAACAAGCGAGGAGACCGCGGAGTCCAGCGAAAAGCTCTCGTCACAGGCTAATCTGCTTGGCGAACTTGTGGAAAAATTCAAACTCAGAAACTGAATATGAAGCGGCATTTCGCACCCGCCCAGTAACACTGCACGCTCAGTCTGTCGAAAAAAGGAACTTTTTTGACAGATGGGTTCGGAATCGGATCCATATTATGATAATGTATCGCTTACCTGAACGGCTGAGATCGGATAACAAAGAAAATCAAAGGCTCCGGATCGCGTTATTACGCGGTTCAGAGCCTTTTTGTCACTGTCGGATACGGCTGTGCGGGGCAGTTACGGTGCGTTTAAGATGCGGGGTTTTACTTACGGAAAAGTCAGTGATCTGTGCCATAATACAGCCGAATCCGGTCACATCGGGTTTTCTTTATCACGACACATTATTTACTCCCGCGTGCCTTTTTGTTCTCGTATTTGCCTTTTACGGAAAGACCGATCGTTCCGTCTGCTATCAGAGCGGTAACGTAGCCTGTAAAGCTGAAATCAAATCCGATATTCACCATATTGATGACCGCAAGTATCAATGCCGCTATATCCAATCCGAGTATGACATAGAAAAGGATCCATGTTTTTTGGCTTCCGAGGTCCTTAACGAACACAAGTATCAGAAGATCGGCTGCTTTTATTGCATAGAGAATGCAGATAACGATCATAAGCGGAGTGACGGTATAGAAAACCAGATTTACGATGATCGACAGGACACATACTCCGACGTGCAGGAACAGAAAGGCTTTATAAAAGACCGCAGCTTGCTTGCTGTAATCTTTTATTATATATATCGCGCCCATAATGAGCATTGACAGTATCACTGCCATAAGAACGATATTTGTGATATTCGACAGCAATGCCGATGATGTTTCGGAGCCGGCAGCGCCGACAATGAAGTTTACTGCGCCTCCCACTGTGCCGAACATCATAATGAACATCACGATCAGATGAAATTTTGTAATAAAACTGTTTTTTAACATGATAATTATAACTCCTGAAATAAAAAATAATATGAGACAATGCGCTTACTGCGGGCGCGTATTCAGTCTATAAGCGACTGTACCTTTTCCGTAAGTTTTTCCACCGCCGCCTTATCCTTGTCGGAGAGCGGCTTTTTCTTTATTTGTCCGATCAGTCTCACAAATGCCCACAGTGACGAACTGCGGACAGCTTTTCCGATCTCCGCTTCATCATCGGTTTTAAGATACTGCCTTATGAAGCTGTGATAAAACGCGGAAGCTGTCTGAACAGAGAATCCCATAAAATCCTCAATGATCTTAGGGTCAAGCTCCGCATACCCGATATAGAAGAGATACATACTGCTGAGGTCAACTATCGGATCTCCGACAGCCATTCTGTCAACGTCTATGAACAGCGGTTCATTGTTGGAGAGGAACACATTTCCCGTGTGCAGATCGCCGTGAACAAGACATTCCGACACCGGACGGGAAGCTATGATCTCAGACAGCTTTTTCTCGGTATCTTCGTCAAGTTTTGCTCTTCTGATCCAGCTTTCGATGTATGCGGACGCCTGCGGGAAAAGCTTTCCGTTATCCGGGCGGGTGCTGTGTATCTGCAATGCCAGCTCAGCCATTACACCCGCACAGTAGTCGGTATGCTCGGGATTCTTCGCAATAATCTCCGAAACGGTTTTCGCGTCTATCAGTTCAAACATAGACCCGTAGCCTTTTCCTACAGACACAATGCCGAATGATATCGCAGTCGGCAGTCCGAGCACAAATACGCTTCTTGCAAGCGCTATCTCGCGCTCAACGTCATTGTAGGTGTTCTTCTCGTTGTACACCTTGACGATAAGCTCCTCGTCGTAGCGGTAAACCTCAGCCTTAGCGCCTCTGCCGATACGGGTGCAGCCGGAAACATCTATCTCGCGGTACTCCTTGTACTTTGTCTTTGACGTATCAAATGTACCCGGCCAGATGTAGTTTATCCTGTCGATGTACTCCTTGTATGCGCCTGTTTTGTTCAGCTCCATTTCGACGTATTCGGCTATCGTCTTGTAGTACCACTTATGTATCTCCGGATCCTTCTGGTGGAGATGTTCCCATATCTTCTCGCCCATTTCTCCGTATGAGCCCGCGAGCGAGCGCATATTTGAAAGCTTGTCGGCAAGCCAGAGCATCTTTACGCCGATATCGGTGCCGGTTTTCAGCTTTTCAAGGCTTTCTTCCTTGCGCCTTTTCCATGTCGCGGCTCTGTCCTCCCCTGCGTACTCTTTTTCCGTCTCGGAATCGACAAGTACGGCTACTCTTTTGCCGAAGCGTTTCTCTATCTCTTTCAGCGTACCGTCGGTATCCTCAACGATATCATGCAGCACGCCGGCTGCGATTATCTCCATATCATCGGTCATTCCGGAAAGGATCTGCGCAACTTCAAGAGGGTGAAGTATGTAGGGGGAATTGTTTATCTTTCTCAGCTTTCCCTGATGCATAATAGTTGAATAGATTATGGCTTCTTCAAGTAAGTTCATTTTATCACCTCAGATCACAGATCATGCACGGAATGTTCCCGGAACGCATCAGAGCTGTCAGAATTCATGCCGATATACGCAAAGTCATAAGGAATCCGATCCGCATCGGAAATATCATCATGTAAACCGTCCCCGCTTTTTAGTTCCTGCATGAGTGATATTATCGCCGCTGCTGCCGGTTTCCCCGCGCTTTGCCGCAAAAGCACGGTGTCTTGGAACTTGACGGTTTCCGCCGCATATTATGTGATGACACCGGATAATACGCCTTGTTTGATATCACCGTTTCAGCACAATATGCAGACTGTATAAATTATAGCATATTGTTCAATAAATGTCAAGGCAGCCTCTGAATCGACCTGCCCTGCGATATGTTCAGTTTCGGCGGTATCTCCGCGAAAGACAGGCATTTTTTGCAAAAAATACAGTAAAATATGCAAAAGCTATTGACAATCCGCATGAAGTCTGCTATAATGTAAAAACGAATTTAAAATCCGATTTTATTTTATCCCGGAGGTCGCTATGGCAACTTACAAAACCGTCAAGCGCGAGTGCCTGATCGATTTTCTCAAATCTCACAGTAAGTACTCTTTCACAGTAAGAGAGATCGCTGCCGCAATGAGCAGCGATGATACCGTCAGAGCCGTCCCGTCCGAAAGCACAGTGTATAGGCTTATGCGTGAAATGGAACGCGAGGGGACTGTCCGGAGATATATAGACCCGAAAAACCGCGAGTATGTCTATTGTCTTGCCGACAGTGACGAAATACCGGTCAATATGCGGTGCAAGGTCTGCGGGAATGTTTACACCGTTGACGGCGAGACGAGCCGCAGGATAAAGGAAGAGATAGTGAACTGCGGTGCCTCGATACCTGCCGACAACATAGAGTTTTTGGTAAAATGCAGGAATTGCAGCCAATAATAACGAACTGACAAAAGGGGGTGAACAGAATGTCTGACAGAAGAAATAAAGCAATGCTGATAACGACAGTGCTTGTGATATGTCTGTCTGTGTTCTGCTCGTTCCTTTTTATCGCCGGACTTGCGGATCACGACTGCACACACGATGATGACTGCGCGGTCTGCCATACTATCGCACTTTGTATAAATACAGTCCGCAGCACCTCTGTAATTGCAGCCGTACTGTCAGCTGCAATTGCGGCAATATTTCTGTCTCTTGCCGTTCTGCTTTCTGCGCGAACGGTGAATAACAACGATACTCTCATATCATTAAAAGTAGAGCTTCGGAATTGAATAACGGTTGAACTTAAACCGATAAAGGGTTCTTTTTGTGACCCTTTATTCGGTGTGCAAGAAGATACAACCTGTTAAAATCAATACCGGAGGTCTATTTATTTATGTACAGCAAAAGAAACACGGGAGCGCTGATAATAAGCTGCATTGCGGCAATGTCGGTATTTGCAGGCTGCGGAAATGCAGCCGCAGACGGCACGGCTGCCCCTGCATCCGCTCCTGCTCAGACAACGACAACTGCGGCAAACAGTACGGCAGATACGGAAAAGACCGAAACTTCCGCAGCAGATAATACCGAAAGCGCAGAGCCTGTAAAGGTAGTGGCAACTATTTTCCCCGAATATGACTGGGTGAAACAGATAATGGGCGACAAGGCAGCGGAAGCCGAGATAACATACCTGCTTGAAAGCGGTGTCGATCTGCATAACTATCAGCCTACCGCCGACGACATCATCAAAATATCAGACTGCGACCTGTTCGTTTATGTGGGCGGCGAGTCCGACGAATGGGTGGAAGATGCCCTCGAGGGCGCAGTCAACAAGGATATGAAAGTCATAAACCTTATGGAGACTATGGGCGACAAGGCGAAGCTTGAAGAGGTCAAGGAAGGTATGCAGCACGATCACGACCACGACCATGAGGACGGCGAGGAAGACCACGACCACGAGGACGGCGAGGAAGACCACGACCATGAGCATGAAGAGGAATACGATGAGCATGTCTGGCTCTCTCTCGTGAACGCGAAGTTCCTCTGCGGCGAGATAACCGATGCTCTCTGCGAGATCGACCCTGCAAATGCCGACACCTACAAATCAAACTTCACCGCGTACTCCGCGGAACTCGACGCTCTTCACGGCGATTTTCAGAAGCTCACAGAGTCGGCTGCGATCAAAACAGTCGTATTCGGAGACAGATTCCCGTTCAGATACTTCGTTGACGATTACGGACTTGATTACTTTGCGGCATTCTCCGGCTGCTCCGCCGAAACGGAAGCAAGCTTCGAGACTGTAATATTCCTCACACAGAAAATGGACGAGCTTGGCTGCAAGACTATCTACACAATAGAAAATTCCGACAAATCCATAGCGCAGACCATAATAGGCAGCACTCAGGCAAAGGATCAGACTGTCGCGGAACTCAACTCACTCCAGTCCGTAAGCAGAGCCGACATTGATGCCGGTGCGACATATCTCTCACTTATGCGCGGGAACTATGATGTTCTCGCAGGGACATTGAAGTGAGGTGCGCATGGGCAGAAAGAAAAACACAGGCAGGAAAAAGCCGAAAAATAACGCGCACAGAAAAATTTGTAACACTTGCGGCATTATCATTGTTTATTGCAAATGCAGCAGCCCCGTACCGCTTCTGGCAGTACGGGGTATTGCTTATTCTTCGGGAGCCGCTATTTGTACGAATGTTTCAACGGGTGTCATCTCGTTTTCGCTTTCGGGTATATCCCAGAAGCTTCCCGGCATAAATTCCGCTCTTTTGATTTTCAGTCCGTTTATGGAAAACTCTTTCATCTCCGTAAGGTCTGTATCTTCATCGGGGACAATAAGCAGGTTCGTATAATATTTTCCTGTGCTTTCGTCAAAGTTCCCCGTTCCGGAGTGACCTCTGCTTTTACATACCGTACCGTTAAGCGTTGTCCATTCAACGCTGATGTTCGGAGATTTCCAATTGGTATCGCTCGTGAACGACAATTCAAGCCCGAACGGCGAAAGTGTGAGCCATTCAAGAGTCACGTCCGGCATACCGAACTGCGTCATATCGACACCGACACGCTCCGTAAGCGGTTCGTAGTCCGTGTTACCGCTGATATTGATGACCTCTATTGCTTTTGGCTTTCCTTCTGTACGTAACGTGCTGAGATCTAACAGCTCAAATGTGTCTGTCTCGCCGTCGGGAACATCTATCAGCGCACTGAACGTAAATGTTCCGTCGTCGTTCTTACTCCCGCCCTGATTTATGTTGCGGGGATCCTTGACCGACCTTATCCCGATATGTGTTTCATCGTCGATATCGCCCGCAAGCCTTAATTTCAGTATGCGTCCGTCATATATCCGCCCCGGCAGTATTTTTACACTCCCCTCACCGAGCGCAAGCGTAACGTCTGTATGGTCGGGCATTCCGTCTGTCACCTGCACTTCTCCGACAAGGTACGTCGTTTCTTCTGTCCATTCGGCTGTTGCCGTAGTTGCATATTCCGACGTGACAAGAACATCGGTAGTTACCGTAGTTTCTTCGGTCATAACCGGCGTGTCATTGTTATCCGGCGTGGTCATATAAACGGCAGTTGTGGAGATCGGCTCATCTATCTTGTCGGTGCTTTTGAACATCGTTATTCCAAATAAATGACTCTGAGGATCGTTATTGATACCAAATTCCACTTCGACAGAATCGGCAGGGGTATCAAGCCGATAATTCGCGGTACAGTAGGCGTAATTTGCATTGATCGCATATTCGAGACTTTCGTTGTGTCCGTTTTCTGTTTCTTTCGGCGCTATCCGGTATATCTCTCCGCCTATGATCTCTTCTTTGTAGATAATATCATAGTATATCTTTGCCCAGGTGCCGTCAAATTTGTAGCCTTTCAGATGTACCGTAATATCGTCACCAATACCGTACCTCTGATCTACTTTCACATAACCGCTGTCATCGGTATTACTGTATGCCTGAAAGATAGTTGTGAACTCCGGCTGCTCCTCATTTGTTGTTGTGGCAGCCGCTGTATTCTGCGAATACCCGGCTTTGAGTTCATCGGAACCGCCCTCTTTCAGCCCGCCGTTCTCGGCTAAAAAACGCAGTCCGAACACCGCGCCGGCAAGCACTGCCGCCGCGCCTGCAAATCCTGCGGCTGCATGAAATATCTTCGTGCTTTTCTTCGGCTCAGAGTGTTCAACTGTGATCTCTCTGATATTCTCCTGCCGCATATCAACATCATTTTGCATAATCTTCGCCCTTTCTTTAACATTTTTCAATGCCGTTTCGTGATCGGAACAGGGATATGTTTCAGTCACTGCCGAAAAGGCTTTTTTACAGAGTTCTTTATGATCCATATTATCGGTTCCTTTCACTGTCGAGCAATTTCTTCAATTGCTTTCTTCCACGGGACAGGCGCTGCCGCACCGCAGCTTCGCTGATGCCGAGTATCTCCGCTGTTTCCGGGATCGAATAATCCTCAAAACAGTGCAGATACAGCACTTCCACGATCTTCCGGTTAAGTTTCATTATGGTTTTCAGAAGCTCGGAGCCGCTGCTCCCGGAATTCTCGCTTTGTACGGAATTACCTGCATTTTCAAGCGGCAGCGAGAACTTATACCAGTGAGACCGCGTCAGATCTATACTCTTGTTTACAGCGCACCGAAGCAGCCATGCCTTGATATGTTCGTCACCTGTAAATGTCCCTCGGTATGTATAAAGATCGAGAAAAACTTCCTGCGCGATATCGTCTGCGTCGGACGGGTTTTTGCAGTGGCACAGCGCCGCGCTGTAAACGTTCGTGTAGTATTTCCGCATACATCTGTCAAGCTCGTTATCGGTCATTCCTATCCCCCTTTCCGTGTAAGGCACCTTCAATAATAAATCGAATGAGACAGCCGATTTGTGACATTTTTTTGAAAATTTTTTATCCTTTTTTTACATATTACAAAAAACGGGAACCTTTAAAACCGTTTTCTCTCCAATGGTTTATAAAGGTTCCCTATTATACATAGTTTATATCAATCGCAGCAAAGCATTACGGATCAAAAATACTCCCATAGGGATATCCCCTGCTTTTCATCGGTATTTCCGATCCTCCTCCGTTTTGATCTTATTGCCTGTGTATTCTCAGTACCGTCACAGAAAGCGGTGAAACGGTGTAGTTGAACTTTTCCGTGATACCGTCAGCCTTTGCCGTCTGCAATGTAACGACCTCCGGCTTCCCGAGAATGTTATCCGCTGTTATGCTGTCAGCAGCGACTATCTCCGCGTCAGCCGAGCCGGTGAGCGCACCCGCGTTTTGCAGGTCTATCGCAAATGTTTTGGGAGCATTTTTCTCGTTCACGAGCTTTACGATGATGTCACCGCTGCCGTCCGTGCTTACGACCTGATACGCTTCGGATTCCGTGGTTTCGGGAATGTCGTAGTCTATCATAAGCTTGTCGTCCATGTAGCACTTGACGTTGCTGTCAGTAACAACGATCTTCAGCGCGTAGGTCTGCCCGTCCTTTACTCTGCAATTCGTGACAGTACCGCTCACCTGATCGGACTTCACACCGTCCTTTACCCTTTGCAGACAGGAGACCGTGTTGTTCCAGCCGCCGATGTTCCAGAACCAGTTGTTGTTCTTGTCACCCACAGAGAACGGTATCAGAAAGCCTTCCATACCGGAAGTTTTCGTTGCGTCAAGCGTGTAGGTGTAGTTCGTCCAGCTCCCGTCACCGAAATATACAGCCGAACCGGTAGTCGCGTAAAGCCCGGTGTTAGTGGTACTTGCGGACTGTTCGAGAATGCCGTCTTTTACTGCCCAGTTTCCGTCGGAGGCTTTCTGCCAGTCTGCAATACTGTCTGATGAGAAATCGTCCTGTGCAAGCACTTCCCCTGTCGCGGTGTCAACGATCTTTACATTGTCGAACTTCGCGGCTGTGTTCCATGTTCCCGCACCGACTTTTCCCGCAAAGGACGACTTATCGGTGACTTCCGCGCCTTGCAGTTCCGACTGCAAAACAGAGGTTCCCGCGTTGCGCCCGAATATCTGCTGAACATAGTAGTTCACGGAGCAGGTCACGGTATTGTTATTGAACCATATCAGATCGGGAGACCAGTGCGTTGCGGTGAGATTGCCAAAAAGCGGCGCATACGCTGCAAGCTTCACGATATCGCCGTTGCGCTCAAGTCCTGTCATATAGGCGGCTTCGGCAAGAGCGGCTTTCATGTTGTTGGACTGCGCGGCGTACTCTCCGAGGAATACAGGGATACCGCCGCCGTAGAGCGAGCCTGCCATACTGTCGGTATCGCGGCTGTAGTTTGCTTCATCGTAGTAATCGCTGTGTTCAAGGAACCACTCCGGGGCGTTATAGTAGTGGTGGTCTATAAGTCCCGCAAAGTCGGTGATGTTATCGAAATCGCCGTTGTCAAGTTCTTCCTTTGCGTACTTGTAGGCACTCATGTACATTCCGTGACCGCTGTCGCCGTCGTCGGGACCGGAAGTGAAGATAAGCTCGATATCGCCGTACATCTCCGGGTTTTCTTTTCCGGCTTTTACAAACGCTTCCGCAAAAGCCGTGTATTTCTCGAAGAACACATCGCCCCAGTTCTCGTTTCCGATACCGATATATTTCAGCTCAAACGGCTCGGTATGTCCCATAGCGATACGCACCGCACCCCATTTTGTCGAAGCGTCGCCCCGGCAGAACTCCACAAGATCGAGCGCGTCCTGAATGTAATTTCTGAACGCGGCACTGTTGACAGTCGGTTCACTTCCGTGACCCTGCGCCATACAGTGCATTCCGACATTCACCACCGGAACGGGCAGTGCGCCGAGGTCTTCCGCAAGCAGGAAATACTCATAAAATCCCAGCCCGTAGCTCATATATGAGGGATTCCGGTCATTTGTGGAACGCTCGTCAGTCCAGATATTCTGACCCTGCTTCCGTGCCGCGATATGACCGTAGGTGCCGCCGAAAACCAGCGGTTCACCGTCGCTGCCGACGCCTATGGAATCCTTCCAGTCGTAGGCAAGATCGAGAGTATATCCCTCGGTCACGCACCCTCCCGGAAAGCGCAGGAACTTCGGTTCGAGGTCTTCAAGCTTTTCCGCAAGGTCTTTGCGCAGTCCGTTCTTTCTGCCCTTGTAGGTGTCCTGCGGGAACATCGAAACAAAGTCGATATCCACAGCGCCGCCGTCGATCAGCACCTGCAGTTTTACGTTCTTGTTTGCAGTCACCGGAGAGGTTAGCGTGACGCTGTACCTGTGCCATTCATCGGTAATTGCCGGTACTGTTTCCTCAGCAACAGTCTCGCCGTCAACTGTGATCGCAAAATAAACCGCGCCGCTGCAGCCGTCAATTCCGCGGATATACGCGGAAACATCGTAAGCCGCGCCCTCGGTGACCGCCATTCCGTCAAGAAAGCCCTTGTTTGCGATACCCGCACGTTCGCCGGAGGTGTTTTCGAGTGTCATATAGTTGGGATTGTTCTCATTGAGCGGCTGATAATCGCCGTTTGGAACTCCGTCACCGGTCACGACAGCCGCGCTTATCCCGCCCACATCAGACCACGCGTGACGCTCATTGCCGCTTGCGAGATCCGTGAACTCAAACGAACGGTTCTGCACCATTTCCGCGTATAATCCGCCGTCTGCCGCAAAATTTATGTCCTCGATAAAAATACCGAAAAGTGTATCGCTTATATCGTGTACGGGCGTTCCCGCGTTGACGGTCAGCGAGTAATTGCTGTTTTCGGTGTCGTATGCCGAGACTTCGCCTGCTGTTCCGTAGATGCCGGAGCTGTCACTCTGCGGTGCCTGTTCAGTTTCTGTGACAAGCACCTGCACATCTTCGGTATTCTGTGCAGTTCCGTTATTTTCGGGGGTCCCGCAGGCTGCACACTGCGCTGTAAGCGCCGCACATATCAGTATGCTGAGTATTCTCTTTTTCATAATGCTCCTTTCAGCTTTTAAGGTTGTTTTCTACTCTGTACAGCAACTCAAAAAGCTGCTTTTTCTCGTTCTCCGAAAAGCCCTCAAAACTCTTTTTTTCAAGTTTTTCTACCTCTTCGTCGATCCTCTCGGAGAGTTCTCTGCCATAGTCGGTCAGATAGATAGCGTTGGCAAGCTTGCTGCCGGATACGACGACCTTTTCTTTTCGTATATAGCCTTTATCTTCCATTTTTCTGAGCAGCACCGTGAGCGTGGATTCCCGCACCCTGCACGCTCCGGCAAGCTCCTTCTGCACACAGCCCTCTACTGCACGCAGGACATACAGCACCTTCGGCTGACCCTCGGTAAGCCCCATCTGCTCAAAGCAGCCCCGCATCTGTTCCCAGTGAGCCGCATTCGTATTCAACAATGCAATAAACACCTTATCATACATCTTACTTTGTTACCTTGTCCAAAAATTCGAGCACTTTCTCTTTTGCGGTCTGTCCGCCCTGCATCGAGAAACCGTGACCCTCGCCTTCAAGCTTTATAAGTTCCGCGTTTTCGTATGTTTCGATTGCTCGTTCCGAGTAGGAATACGGTACGATCTCGTCCTTGTCGCCGTGGAGGATAAGCACATCTCTCTTGAAATCACCGATAGTTCCGAATACATCGATCGTCTGTGCATCTGCCACAAATCCTCTGCCGAGTTTCAGACCCCAGAAATCAAATGTTTCGGGAGCATCTTCCGCGCTTTTGTATTTCTTTCCCCAGTCATCGGGAACACAAAATGCCGGGAAGTACATAGCGAGCGCTTTGACTTCGTCCGCTCTTTCCGCAGCCGCGAGCGCAGAAACAAGCCCGCCCTGACTGCCGCCGAACAAAACTACATTATCACTGTCCACATTGTCCATAGCCTTGATATAGTCGAATACTGCAAGCAGGTCTTCTTTCTCGGAGGTTATCGTCATATCCGTACTGCTGCCGGAGCTTTTGCTGTTTACCGAACCTCCGCAGAAGTCCAGCGCATAGGCGACATATCCGTGTGCCGCGTAATATCTGCACTCCCTCACAAAATCAGCGTTTGTGCCGTTGTAGCCGTGACTGAGGATTATCGCGGGATATTTGCCCGGTGCGGTCGGCGCGTAAAGCTTACCGAATACCGTTCTGTCACCGTTGGGAATAGTAAGATCTGTAACTGCAACTTCCATTGTTTTGTTCTCCTTTTTTTCTGTTGTTTCCGTTGTTATCGCTGTATCGACGGCTGTCTCCACCGGAGAAGTCACTTCTTCAACAGCAGTGACCGGGGTTGACGCTGTAGTTTGCGAAGGTGTTCCGCACCCGGACAGGCATATCAATGCTGTTACCAATAGAGCAAGTGAAACATGACCGATATTCTGTTTCAAAGGATCATCTCCATTATTCTAATTAGATTGCTTATTAGCAAGCTGTAATAATTATAAATCCAAAGCGGCTGTTTGTCAATAGGAAATGTAATAATAATTATTTCGACAACAAAATCAGCTGTATAAGTCTCCCTTCAAAACTCCTGCTTATCCATAAAGTCGTTGACGGTCTTCATAAAACAGTCAGTATCGAACATCATTGCAAGGTGACCGCCGGGTATTTCATGCAGCACTGTCGGCTCCGGCATCATACCGATAAGTTCGTCCTTTATATCTGCCGTGAAAGTCGCGTCATCGTCAAGCTCGATGATGAACACGCATCCTTTCAGATACTCGAAATCCCGTTTCATTCCCATATATTAGCAACGGCTAACTGTGCTATAATATCACATTTTACCGGATATGTCAATCTGAAAATACACTTTTGTAATGCGGCAAAGATATTGACATTTCTCACTAAATGTGCTATTATAAATCAGTTAGCAGAATCTAACGCGAATATGGGTGTAAACGGAGGCAATCATGACAAAAAGAGAACTCGTTGTATGGGAGCAGATGAAAGAACTGTTCATAAAAGAACTCGGCGCGGAAAAAGGTGAGGAGTATCTTGCAGCCGCAAAACAAAAGCACGGCGACTGGCTGTCAAAAACAAAAGAAACTTCTCCGTCAAGGTTAAAAACGATGCGGGAAACTATAATCCCGAGAATAGCGGCTTATGCCGTGCTGAAGGAGAACGGTCGTGACGCGGACAGAATACTTGACGATTATGTCAGGAACGTGGCGGGTCCGCTGATGCACGATACATACGCAAAAGCGGAAAAGCTGCCGGGCTTCTGGACAATTTTCAAAACGGGTTTTATAAGAATAACGAAAAAAAGTGACCGGTGGGAGTGCGAAAGCAGGAAAGAGAAAGACCGCTTTTTCCTCGATATCCGCAAATGTCTGTGGTACGATACCTGTGTGGAATGCGGGTATCCGGAGGTGTGCAGGTTTTTCTGCGACTGCGACAATTACACATACGGCGGTCTGGACAAGATAGGCTTCAACCGCACGCAGACCCTCGGCACAGGCGGAGAGAAGTGCGATTTTATGATGTACAGGAAGTGATCCGTTAATGTGTCCTCAACAGCTGCCTTTAATGCAGCCGCCGGTCATTAACAGCACTCCGACGCTCACGCCGGGAAGAGCGTATATTATCAGTTTCTGATTGGTAAATTGAATACGCATTATTTCATTACCCAGTCAATGATCTCTTTTTCCGCTTTTGCAAAATATCCGAGATTTTCTTTCCTGTACTTCCCGAATGTCTTGTACATCAGCCCGATCAGCGGCATCATTCGATACAGCTTTTTCTCGCGTTCTCGGTTTGGCATAAGCCCGCATAAATGGCTTCCGTGCGGGAAGATCACCGACTTTACTTCATGCTCATAACCCACTTTTTTCAGATGTTCCTCTATTTTTCTGACCGAGTAAACGGAGTTCCAGCTTTCGTCCTCTGCGCCCGCTATCATCAGTATTCGCGCATTCGATTTTTCCGGGAGCAGCATTGTTTGCTGTTCCGATTCGTTGTCATCATACGCTTTCTGAAAAGCCGCCCACATTCCAGTGACCTTGTACTGCATACCGGGCAGCTTTTTGTATTTTATGACCTTTTCCTTTGAGAAATCGGGGCGGACAAACGGCACTTCCCTGCCCTGCCACACCGCGACACTGTGACCGGTCATTGTCTTTTTGTCCGGCATCGTCCCCTCAAACGGGACGTGTGTCGGTGAGACCATTATAAGGTTTTCAAATCCACCGATGTACTGTGCGGCGAGTGTCGCAAAGATCGACCCCATCGACTGCCCGTAAACGCTTAGGTGTTTTATGCCTTTTGTATTTCGCAGATATCCGGCAGCAGGAACAAACATATCAAGCGGGACTCTGTCGGGTGAATCCGGCAGTCCCTCCGCCCCGAACAGCGAAACCGCCAGACCTGTAATGCCGAAGTCGGCGAACCTTTCTGCAAATACTATACCCGGCAGCAAACTCTGTTCACCGCCCATTATCACGATAACGGCGCGGTCGCTTCCGCTGTCCGGCTCTGCGAGATGACCCACAAAGCCGTGTTCTTTCATGTTGAAATTCTCGTGTTTCATTGCTTTATCCCCGTATCACACGCTAAGGCAATGCGCGAACACATTGCCCTGCTGTCACCTTATGGATCAAACAGCTTATCCCGGCCGTGTTGGAAAAATGTCTGAAGCTGTCTGATATATTAATGTGCAGTTCTATTCCTCGTAAATTGTACGCACTTACAAAGGATCGAAACATCACTGTGATCTGACTGCGGCTGCCGACGCTTAATCGTGCTGACCGTGTTCAACCGGCAGATAACGATAGTGCAGCTTTAACGCTCATAAGTAACACTCAAACATTGTTAGCCTTCGCTAATCATGCTATCACATTTTTGTACAAATGTCAATATTCTGCGGCAAAAAATTGCTTGAAAAAACATCTGTGATATATTTATTGCGGAGCCTCCGTCTTGTCACCGACCGACCAGTAATCACATATTTTTCCGCCGGATGCTATCGTATGCTCTCTGTATAATCTGCCGTGCTGATAGGCAAACATGATCTTATCGGTCTCACAAAGCGGTCTCATGATCTCACCGAGTCCCTTGCCTGTCAGGTAGGAGCATATAGGGCAGACCGAGAAATAATAGAAACTTCCGTCACGATGTCTGCCCTCATCAAAATGAACTTTCCAGGTGGTCGGATATTTCTTTCCGTTCCCCGCATTGTACCACTTCTCGTATTTTTTCATATCCTTATACCACTTATCCGGAGTCTTGTTGAGATCGGTCATTCCGAAGAACGGTTTTACCTTTTTCAGCACATCTGCCATTACAAGCGCAATGTCGTCCGGCGACAGTTTTTTATCCGTTCCGAGCCACGCACCGACAAAAACGTATGCAAAATAAGCGTTTGATGCCATTGGATTACCGCTGCCGAGGTCTGGCGCTTCCTCAACAAGAGCGCGGTATTCTTTCTTGCCGTTTTTAATTGCTCTGACCGCCATTTCCTTTCCGTAGCGCATTTTGATGCTGCTCTTTATCATCGGTGCGAACAGCGTCCAGTAAAACCCGTTTTGTTTCATTGATTCTCCTCCCCTTTTTCATCGAGAAATTCCTGAATGACAGTCAGCACATTGTCCGAGACATTTGCGCCGGGCTGCAGATTCTTGACAGTTGATAATGTTGATGACGCTCTGCTGCCGCCGTGGCACACGAAAACATTTACATTTTTGCCGGAGAGATCATTCTGCTCCAAAAAGGTGTAAACGACCATAGGCAGATCACCCCACCAGTTCGGATAACCGAGGTAGATCGTATCATAACCGCTAAGATCAATGCTGTTTTTCAGTTCGGGACGGGCGTTTGCACGCTGTTCGTCAAGTGCCTGATTTATTGTGGGATCATACGCTGCCGGGTACGGTTCGACAGTCTCTATGCGGAACATATCCCCGCCGACTTTCGCCTGTATAAGCTCCGCGGCATACTCGACATTGCCTTTCAGAGTTCCGCTTTCATGGTTGCGGCTTGCGGAGGTGTCTGCGTCAGTCGAATCGGTCTGCGGATTGGAGAAATACGCTAATCGAAATATTTTATTACCGATAGAAAAATTAAATCACGGAGGGAATATGACTACCAAACAGCTTGCATACGCCGCCGAGCTTGCAAAAACGCCAGACTTCAACCGTGCAGCAGAAAACCTGTTCATATCGCAGCCTACCATAGCATAAGGAAAGGGCTATGTCCTCCGTGACAGTGTACGGATGACACAGCCCATATTTTATATTCCGAATTCTTATTTCGTACTGTTTTTTCATTCTTCCTTAGTCAGCTTGTAAAGCACAGTCCCGAAACACAGCAGCAATATCCCGCAAACAATGAGAACAGTCCTTACCGTCTGCGCCGCCATGTCGTCATTAAAATACAAACCACCGAGAAGCAGGAACACGCTTATCATCATCATAAGCAGTCCTGCTATTTTCTTTGCCGCACTACGCATTTGCCGCCTCCATTCTGCTGTACAGACCTCCGAGTGCAAGAAGCTCAGAGCGCGTACCGCGTTCTTCGATCTTACCGTTATCAAGCACAAGTATCTGATCCGCCCCGCTCACAGTATAAAGCCTGTGCGCGATGACAACAGTCGTCTTATCCCTGCACAGTTCCGCCATTGCCGCCTGTATGCAGCGTTCATTGTCGGCGTCGATACTTGCGGTCGCTTCGTCAAGAATTATGATCGGCGAGTTTTTGAGTATGCATCTTGCAATCGAAATACGCTGCGCTTCGCCGCCGGAGAGAGACGCTCCGCCCTCTCCTATGACAGTCTCGAAACCGTATGGCAGAGCGCTTATGAAATCAAAGCACTGTGCTTTCCGGGCTGCTTCGTACACTTCATCGCGGGTCGCTTCGGGGCGTCCCATTGCTATGTTGTTGTATATCGTGTCCTGAAAGAGATATACTTTCTGGAAAACCATGCTTACATTGTCCATAAGCTCGGACAGCGGAACTTTCCGTATATCCGTTCCCCGCACAAGTATCTCGCCGCCGGTAATATCCCAGAAACGTGCAAGCAGGTTTGCTATCGTGGTCTTGCCGCTCCCGGACTGACCTACCAGCGCGGTCATCTGACCTTTCTTCGCGGAGAATGATATATCATGCAGCACTTCTTCGCTTCCGTATGCAAACGTAACATTCCTGAACTCGATCTCGTTATTATACCCGTCTGTGCCGAAATGCTCCGTACCGCTGTCGGCAAGTTCACTTTCCGCAAACACTTCATCTATCCGGTCAAGACAGCTTTTCATTATAGTAAGTCTTGTGGTCTGCTGATAAAGATGCTTTATAGCGGAAAAAACGCTGAACAGGAACAATATCGTACCCACGAAATATGTAGCGGAAAGCTGTCCGTTCTGCATGAGCCATACCGCAGAAGCGAGCAGAGCCGTGATGCCGATGCCGTATAAAACCAGATGCGCTGTTTCAAAAGGAATTATATGCTCCTCAAAGCTGAGATTGGTGGTTTTCATTTTCCTGAATGCCGAACGCATTTCCGCCGCGCTCTCTCCCGTAAGTCCGTAGCTTTTTATTACAGGAAGTCCCTCGGAATACTCAAGCACGGCACTTGTGAGTTCTTCAACCGCCGCTTGTCGGTCAGCAGCTTCACCGAGAGAGCGCTTTATGCACGGCTGCGCGGTAATGATAACAGCAGCTTCGACTGTAAGTGTCACAGCGCCGAGCAGCGGGTGCAGTACGAACATGAACGCGGTGGTTATCACAGCGCTGAATATATCGCTCACCACATCTGCAACTATCGTCATAGCCTGCTCCTCGATGAATACCATATCCTGCGACAGCACGGAGCTTATGCGCCCGATATTGCCCTCTGAGAAATACCCCATAGGCAGCTTCCGGAGATGCTCGCCGAGCGCCTTTCGCTTGTCCGCGAACACACGATAACCCGTGCCGGACTGGAGACGGTCGGAAATATTCTTGCAGACCGCCTGCAATACAAATGATACCAGCATAGCCGCAGCTGCCGTCACACAACTCATCACTGTCAGCTGTCCGCGCAGATAAAGGTCGATCATGTATATAGCAGCTACTGTCGGAACGTTCATTAGCAGAGAATGAAAGAATGTGGATATGTATGCAAGCCTTATTCTTCCGGCATATTTCCCGATGAATTTAAGTATTCTGTGTACCGTCCGTATCAAACAGCCTGCACCTCCTTTTTCAGCGTCCATTCGTGTGTTTCCTCCGACATTGCCCATAATCTGCGGTATTCTCCGCTTGATGTGGCAAGTTCATCGTGCGTACCCTCCGCAGATATTTCGCCCCCGTCAAGAACTATTATCTTGTCGGCATTCTTTACAGAGCGAAGCTTGTGTGCTATCACTATCACGGTTTTTCCGCGCGTTATCTCGCCCATTGCTCTTCGCATCTTTGCCTCGTTTTCCGCATCGACAGATGCCGTAGCTTCGTCAAGAATTATGATCGGTGCGTCTTTTAAGATAGCACGGGCAAACGCTATTCTCTGCTTCTGACCGCCCGACAGCATATTTCCCGCAGCACCGGCGGGAGTATCATATCCATGCGGGAGCGAGCGGATAAATTCGTCACATTCCGCTTTCTTCGCCGCTTCGATGACTTCCTCGTCGGAAGCGCCTTTTCTTCCCGCGCGGATATTCTCCATTATCGTTTTGTTGAACAGGAAAACTTCCTGCGAAACATACGCCACACGGCTGTTGAGCGCGTCCTGTGACATATCGCGGATATCCTGCCCGCCAATGCTTATACTGCCGGACCGGATATCGTAATAATGTACAAGCAGCTTTGCGAGAGTGCTTTTTCCGCTGCCGCTGTGTCCCACAAGAGCGGTGACTTTCCCCTCGTCCGCACTGAACGTGATACCCTTTATGACCTCATTATCCTTGTACGCGAAACGGACGTTCTCAAATGTCACAGTGTTGTCTTTTCCGGTAAATCCCGAATTTCCCGCTTTCAGCGGCAGGTCATCGAGCGCCTTTTCAAGCGACTGTATCTTGAAGCTCACCTGCGGTATGGAGCCGATAAAACTCATGCAGTGCAGAAGCAGCGGTCCTATGCCGAACGAAAGTATGAGAGCAAGTATATAGTTTGAAATATCGAGCTGACCGAGAAGTATAAGTAGCGCTCCGAATGGCAGTGAATACATGACTACCGACGAGAACACGCTCCCGTACAGTGCCATCCACGGCCAGCTCACCTTATACCAGTCAAGCGCGTAATCGCGGTAATCGGTAACTGCCTTTTCGTACTTTTCGCTTGCGGCTCCGTCACGGTTGAATACGCGGACTACCTCCATGCCGTTCACATATTCGACTATCGCGTTGTTCATTCGTTTTGCGGAAGCAAAATAGCTTCCCATTCTGTCCATTCCCACCGAGTACATCTGTCTCGAAACGCCGAGCCCGATGAAGACCATAAGTATCGTGAGAAGTGCGAGCTGCCAGTCCGCGGCTATAAGTATTATCAGCGCTGCCGCCGGAACGAAAAGATTTGCCGCACCCTCCGGTATCATGTGCGCGAGAAGCATTTCAATGGACTCAATGTCGTCCGAAAAAAGCTTCTTTATCTCACCCTTTGAATGTCTTGCGACAGTTCCGAGGGGCTGACTTTCAAGTTTTTCCTGCAATATGCACCGTATGTTTTCAAGCGTTCCGAAAGCCGCGTGGTGCGACACCCGAAGTCCCTGCATATAGAAAACAGCGTAAACGATCTCCGCTATCAGCACTCCCGCTATCACCCATACAGAGCCTTCGAGAGTGACCGGTTCTCCGTGAACGACTTTGTTGACGATCCCCGAAACGAGCGCATAGGGAACAACGCTTGCCGCCGCTCCAATCATCATCAGCGCAGCAGCTATATACACCTTCGCCCTGTCTTTTCCCGCGTATTCCAGTATCTTTCCTATCTGGCTCTTATGGTCACGCTTTTTGCTTGTCGTATCGTCGCTCTCCGACATAAAGTAGTTCTTTATGCGCTGTGAGCCTTCTTTGTCAAGCGGGTAGAATGCCGATACCCTGCCCCGCTCCATGTGCAGGACATGGGTACAGCACCTCAGTATCAGCTCCGGATCGTGGGTAATTATGACCGACAGCTTCACCTTGTCCTTCATACCGCGGAGAAGCTCTCCGAACCGCTCCATTCCGCGTCTGTCAAGGCCGCTGGTGGGTTCGTCGCAGAAGATGATCTCCTTACCCGCACATAGCGCCGCCGCAATAGCGGTACGCTGTTTCTGTCCGCCAGAAAGCGATGCGGGGTGACGGTCTCTGTACTCCGCAAGTCCGAGCCGTTCAAGCGTTCTGTCCGCTTCCTCTGCGGTGCAGTCCGAGTTCATCATCACTTCCTCGATAACGCTGTCCGAGAAAAGCTGACGGTTCACGTCCTGCATCACCATGAAGCATTTCTGACGTCGCTGCTTGTCATTAAGGAAAGTGCCGCCGAAGGAAACGCTCCCGTCCGAGGGGATAAGTCCGCACAGCGCCTCGGCAAGTGTACTTTTGCCGCAGCCGTTGTCTCCCACTACCGCAACTATGCTGTTTTCAGGAAACATTATCCTGTCCGCGTCGAGTATGCGGGAATTTCCGCGGCTGCAGCTGAGGTCTATAACGTCGAGAGCGGGAGTGCCGTTCTGAGCTACAGCGTTCTCTGCGCCGACCGCTATATTTCCTATGGAAGTGCAGCGCAGACCGAGTTCCGACAGTTCGTTCTCCGTAAGCGTTCTCATCTGATCCGCAGTGTATTCGTGAACTATCCTGCCGTCATTCATATAAATAAACCTGTCGGCAATGTCCATGAGATAGTGTATGCGATGCTCGGAGACTACTATTGTTTTCCCGTCCTGCTTCATTTTCACCATTATGTCGTGGAGACGGTTTATCGCTTTCTTGTCGAGATTTGACGACGGCTCGTCCATAACGAACACTTTCGGTTCTGTGGCATATACCGAACCGCAGGCTATCTGCTGTTTTTCACCGCCGGACAGCTCAAATATATTCCTGTTCATAAGCGGGTCAAGCTTCATATCCCTGCGGGTCTTGTCCAGCCGCCTGCCGATATCCTCACGGGACATTCCGAGATTCTCACACCCGAATGTCAGCTCTCCGGTGGTATCAATGTTGAAGAACTGGGACTTCGGGTTCTGGAACACGCTCCCGACAAGTGCAGCGGTCTCCGAAAGTTCGCTTGCTGACACATTATGCCCGTCAATAAAGACTTCGCCGATAAGTTCACCCTCATAGAACTGCGGGATAAGTCCGTTTATAAGTCTTGTGACCGTTGTTTTGCCGCAGCCGCTTTCTCCGCATAATACTACACATTCCCCATCGGCTATCGTAAGATCGAGCGCATCAACACCGTCGCCTGTCCCGTTTTCTCCGCCGTAATGAAAATCCACATTTCTCAGTTCTATCACTGCGCAGTACCTCCGGTAATTATTGAAACGACGATAAAATAGACTGCCGCGCCTATGAACAGTGCCATAACCGCATAATCATGTACGCCGAGTTTTATTTCCTCATAGGACGAACGCTTGCCCGACCTGTCCATTCCCCGTGCGAGAGCCGCCGCCGCAAGCTCCTCCATTATCGAAACAGACGAGAACAGCAGCGGTATGAGAATGTACTCTATGGTTTTCAGCGGTGAACGTATCACCGCCGCCGGTTCAAGCGAGATGCCGCGGAACGCCATAGCCTTGCGGATCCCGTTCCACTCGTCGCGTACTGTCGGTATAAATCTGAACATCACTGCTATGGGGATTATGACAGCGGTTGGCAGGTGCATAGCCTGAAACGCGGACAAGAACTGATTTATCCGTGTCGTCTGCGTAAGTATCATTATCGACAGCATCACCGGAAAGAAAAACAGGAATATCATCAGTATGCAGGACACTATCGTTACTATCACCGGCGCGCCTGTCCCCGCGTGTTCCATGCTGAACCGCAGGAACACAGCGAATGCCAGCATAAGGAAAGCTTTTACAGCGTTCGCCTTTTTACCGCAGAGAAACAGCATAAGGCACAGCACGACACTGTAAATGACAAGTGCCGCAACATTGTACGAATTTGCGCTCACCACGAGGCTTACCGCGAAAACTACAAACTTTGTCCGCGGATCGAATTTAACGAGGGCGTTTTTGTCCTCTCCGTAAAGTTCAAAGTCCAATTATACTACTCCTGCTTTTGTGAAATGCTTTTTGATAAGTACGTTTGCGAGCAGCGAACCGATGATACCGCCGATCACCGCAAAACCGAGAATTGCAAAGAATATCCAGTCCGTCGCAACAGCCGCTATGCCGTCGGCGTATTCCTGCCCGTAAAATTCCAACGATCTCTGCAAAAACGCGTCGCGGTCAATTGTCAGCCTCATATACGGGAAAGCCATATTCAGATTGAATACGACGAACGAGAGCAGATACATCTTTTTCGATTTATACTTGCCGAGCATTATGACAATCTCCGCCAGAAGAGCCGCCGCTATTGCTCCGACTATGCTGTACCACGCACCGCTGCACGCAGTCAGCGCGAACAATACGCCGAGGATAAGCGCAGCGCCGAATTTCCTCACTTTCAGAACGCACAGCATATATACCGTTCCGCATACAAGTCCTACGGTTATTGGAGCAAGTATGTAAAGTATCGGTATCATGCTTGTTCCGAGGACGACGATGAGCATGAGCACTATGTACAGCGCTCCGAACGCGCCCGCGTAGATAAGTTCCTTTGTGCGCAGCTTCTTGTCCGGCTTCGCACCCGTGTTGTTAAGTTCTTTCTTACTCATTGTTTTTTCTCCTTTTATGATTTATAATATTGTTAGCACAAGCTAACTATTATCCGTAAAAAATACCGGTCAGCAGCAGGAGCATTTTATTACTCGCTGCTGTCCGGCAGGAATTCCGGCAATCCGAGTGCCGCTTTCCAGTTTATCAGTTTTTCTATGGTATTACAGAGATCAAGCGTCTCCTCATGCGACATTCCGTGAATGAACGGCTCATAAAAAAGCTCCCAGTACGCAGAGAGCATTATGTGCATCTTTGCTCTTGTCACTTTTTCCTTTGCAAGCCCGCGTCTGTACGCTTCCGCATAATACTCGTAATCGGTATCCGTGAGCCGGTCTGCAAAATCGTGGTGAAAATTGCGGTACTTCGTTCCCTCCGCCCGTGTGAGCAGCAGCACAAACGACTCCCGGACTCCTTCAAACATATCGAAGAACACCGCAAGTCTGTCCGCACCCGCGTACCACGGCATAAGAAGATCGCGGTCAGAAAGCTGTGTTACATCGGAAGAGGCACTATTGACTATCTGCTCAAGCACCTGCACCGCGTCATCCACCACTGCTTCAAACAGTTCTTCCTTGCCCTTGTATCTTATATACAATGCACCTGTCGTTACTCCGGCGTTTCTGCATATCTCCTGCACCGACGCTTCCGCAAAGCCTTTTTCAAGGAATTGCTCACGGGCGCTTTTCAGAAGTACCGGGTCGATGTTTTTATCTCTTAATGCCATTTTTCACCTATCAATAACAAAATTATCAATAATGACGTTATTATATCACATTTTTATGCCTTTGTCAATATGTTCGGAAAAAAAACTTAGCACGGGCAGTTTTGCAGCTTTTCGGTCAAAGTAATACAGCGCAACTTTGGCTTTTTCCCGGGACCGGGTTTCCGGAGACATCAGTGCTTTTATGTTGGCATATCAATAGAAATTTGGTTTTACACAGATTTGTCTGAAAATATAATTTTCCCGTTCTCCGTAACGATCATACGGTCTGCAAGTTCCGAAAGATAGGGTATGTTTTCGGAGAGCAGTGACAGATATACGACAAACGATTCCGTCCATAAGGCAAAGATACTCCGCGAAACAGAAAAGTCAGCGGTCTTGAAAACGCAAAAGCCGCTCTGCGGCAGATACCCTCAGAACGGCTTGCTTGTTTATATTTCCCGTTATTTCCCTGCTTTTTTCATTCGCTCTATAACAAAATATGCACACAGACCGGTGAACAGACCCGATATGATGCCGCCGATCATAAGGAACGGCAGATAGCCGATAACGGCAAACGACCCGAAACTCACAATTACCGCCGCTATCTGACCTATGTTGTGCAGCACGGCACCTATCACGCTGCACGCCCATATCGGAAGCTTCGGAAACAGCCGCGAGACAGGTATCATACCCAAAAGGCACAGCAAGGCGCCGGACGCGCTGTACAGTATAGTCGAGAAGCTCGCAGCAAACATCGCGCCTATGATGACTCTGACAGCAACAACAAGTGCAGCCTCCCACGGTTTGTAACGATATACGCAGTACACCGTGATTATGTTCGCAAGTCCAAGCTTTACGCCGGGGATAGCAGTCAGCGGGGGTATCTGAAGTTCGATCACGAATATTATAAGTGCCACCGCCGTCAGCATTGCAAGTTCGGTAAGCCGCTTTACCGGCATTTTTCCTTTGTCACTCATCTATTATCTCCACCGGAAAACCGGAGCTGTTCCGGAAGCTTCCGGCGATATTTTCTGTGATATATACAGTCCCGTCACCGGTCACGAGCACCATATCAAAACCGCCCTTCTCACGCCAATAACCGACAGCGCGTTCCTTCCCCATAACGAACAGTGCCGTCGAGAGCGCGTCGCACATTATTCCCCTGTCTCCGATCACGGTAACGCTCACAAGCCCGCTGTCTGCGGGATATCCGGTACGCGGGTCGAGGATATGGATATACACATTGCCGCTGTCGTCCGTGAAATATCGCTGATAGCCTCCGGAGGTTATGACTGACTTGTCGTGTATCTGCAATACCCCGAGCAGTTCGTTCGGCGAAAACGGGTTCGCTATACCGACAGACCATTCCGACCCGTCCGGCTTTGAACCGAGAGCCTGCACATTTCCGCCGAGATTGACGAGTGCGGAAGTTGCTCCGAGTTCCGACATCACCGCAAGCATCTCGTCACCCGCGTACCCCTTTGCGCAGGAGCCGAGATCAAGCATATACCCCTCCGGAAGCGTTATGGAGTTCCCGGATATTATGATATTTTCGTATCCCGTTTTTTCGAGCGCAGACCTTACAGCTTCGTCTGTCGGAACGTGCATATTCCCGGCAGTAAATCCCCATTCACGAAGAACCGGGTATATCGTGATGTCCAGCGCACCGTCTGTGCTTTCGCAGACATTCAGGGCTTCGGATACGACATACGCCGTATCATCGGAAACACTTGAAGTGCCGAGTTTGTTGAGGATCCCGATATCGCTGTTTTCATCGGTTACCGAGAAGCGTTCTTCAAGCTCTTTGAGCCTGTCGGCGGCGGCATTTACAGCTTCCTCGCTGTGCTGTCCGTATGCCTTTATGGAAATTATGGTGTCCATTGCGAAAAGCTCGCGTGATGATTCTGTTTGCGGTGCCGCACCGCAGGACGAGACTGCCGCAAGTATGAGGGCTGCAAAAAAATACTTTAACTTCTTCATAGACACTATTTTATCATTGCCGGCGGATATTGTCAAGCAAAAGACGGGCTTTCACATCAGTCGGATATTACAATTCTTATGTGATAATAACGCCGGTAAAAAGTACAAAATGATGAAAATATGATAATTTTTGTTTTTCTCTTGACAATTTTATAACATAGTGCTATAATAGACTAAGTTAGCAGCTGATAACCTTATCTATCGGTTAGCTGCGTCTAACCTGTTTACTTACAAAAGAAGGAGAATTCAGAAAATGAAAACATCAAAAAGAATAATCGGTGTCGGCTTTTCCGTATGCACAGCACTCTCTTGTATGAGCATCACCGCGGGAGCAGACGATGAGTATGTTTACGGAACTATGGATATCCCGTATGACCTGTTCTACGCGGGAGAACTTGACGGTGCCGCAAATAACTACACAGTTGACGCGGTATCCTCAGCGACAGATGCCAAGTGGTCAAAGAACGGCGAAGGAGAGCTTTTCGAGGGAACGTATCACTCGGAAGCAAATGCTGACGGTTCGGGTAAAATACTTGGTGTAACTTACCCTGTTGCAATAACACAGGCGGATCTCGACGCTCTCGGAGCAGACAGCTTCAATTTCACAAAGCTGGATTCCGCACCTGCCGCTTACAAAACCGTTACGGTCAACGGAACGTCAGCTTCTTTTTCAGCAGTGAACGACGGCTCCCCGGAAACTAAAACAGGCAGCGCAAGCATAGACGCGAATTCTGTATGGGGAGATTATCAGCTGTCGATCGAGGGATTTCCGGAGGAATTCGGCGCAGTTTACGGAGCATTTATCACTACCTCGGACAACTATGTTTATGTTATGCGCCACGAGCAGAACATCTGGAGACAGGGCGCTATCGCGTAGTCGGTAGGCTTCAAAACGGAGGAACCTCACGGCAATAAGCTGGATTACGATATTTATGCCGATTCGCAGGGCAAGACCATAGACAAGATCACATACATCACCAAAGACGGCTATGTGACATACGATGTTGACATCTATATCCCGAAGAAGTTTGAGTACACAGCAGAGATCGCAAATGCGGCAGTCACCGCCGACAGCACTAATATTACGCTCGCAGGCTTCCCGGAGGATTACGATGTGCAGTATGATATCGCAGGACTCGACTTCACCGTTGACGGCAGCACACTCAACTTCAAAAACGCTGCCGCAGGCGGATACAACGGAACTATCTCCGATAAGAGCGGGGTTTATCAGGATATCCCCGTAAGTTTCGAGCTTACTACCGATGCCATGCCCGTGCAGTACGATGCGACCGCAAAGGCTCTGACTGCTGCTGACGGCGCTTCTGCTGACGAGTTTGCAGGTTTTATAAAGAATATCTCCACCGTGACTGTGGACGGCACCGACTATGCCGCTGCAGGAAAGCACGGATTGAAGATCGTAGGCGATGACGGCTCGATAGATCTTTCGGCTGAGGGCAGAGGCGGCAAGGCTTTCTCCGATGACAAGACCGAGTTCGAGGTATCTGTCAAAGCTGCCGGCTATACGCAGGAGCTGAAATTCACGCTTTCCACGGCAAGCGCGAACGCGGGCGGTGATGTTTCCGGCGCAGCAGCAGGCGGCAATTCCAATCCTAAGACAGGTGTCACAACAGCTTTTGCTGCATTTGTGATCTCCGGTGCGGCTGTGATAGCCTCCGGAAAAAGAAAGTGACCGAACATAATATTTTGAAACGCCTGTCCGTACTCAAAGCCGGGCAGGCGTTTTTTCCAAAAGAGGTAAACCATGCTGTTCCTTATCGCTCTTTTAATCGCAGTCTCATTCTCGCTTTTATGCGCTCCTGCATTGCGAAAAAAGCCGCTTCCTTTCTATATAGCGGCGACGCTGCTTTCCGCGGCAGTTGTCATATTGGCGCAATACCGCATAGAAAACGAAATAGTGCAGAAATATATCCTTGCGCTTTTCTCAAAGGGTGCAGTCGCAACCGCATTCTGGTGCGTCGTGATGTTCGTCGGAGCACTGCCGCAGAAAAGCGCACTGCGAAAGCGTCTGATGCCCTCACGCGGGGAGCTTTCCATATTCTCCGCACTGCTCACACTTTCACACATCGTTACTTATGCGGTAATATATATCAAGCGTCTGATAAACCCCGACTTTGACCCGCAGACCGACTTTATCGTGACCTGTGCAGTCGTTATATTGCTTCTGTGCATTATAATACCGCTGACAGTGATGTCTTTCAAAAAAGTACGAAGCAAGATGAAGCCGAAAACATGGAAAAGCATTCAGCGGACAGCATATCTTTTCTTTGCGCTGATATATGTCCATGTTCTTGTGCTGTATCTGCCGCGGGCTATACGCGGAACAGACGGCTATCTGCTTACAGTAACGGTATATACCGCAGTATGGGCGCTGTATCTTGTGATGAGGCTGCGCAAATATTTTACCGAGCGCAGGAAAAGCAACAATAAAGCCGCCGCCAATACGTTATCATTTCTCGGTTTTGCAATTCCCGTTATCACTGTGTTTTTCATAGCCGGAGGATTGTCGAAGCAGGAAAATATCCCTGTCGGGACTCCGGCGGCAGCTGCCGAAACAAGCGCGGCTGAAGTGACAACTTCTTCCGTAACGGAGACTGCGGTTCCGCGGACGACCGCTATGCAGACAACAACCAAAACTCCCGTCGTACAAACAACGGCGGAACTTACCACAGCAACAGTCTCCGGAACTGTAACGGCTGTTGAAACCACAGAGACAGAAACCGAAGCTGCTGCGACGACTGTTGCTGTCACTGAAACAGACTATGTGCCGCAAACGGAGGCAGAGACAACTGCTGAACAAACATCTGCTGCAACGGAAACTGCCGTGACGACAACTGTCGCCGAAGAGACCGAACCGCCTGCACCGAAGATCTTCAATGACGGAACATTCACAGGAAAGGCATACGGCTACGACGGGTACATATATGTCACGATAACCGTCGAAAATGATATGATAACATCAATTTCCTCGACCTGTGAGGAAGAAGATATTTCGTACTGGCTGTCGTGCCGTGAGAAAGTGATATCTCAGATAATAGATTCACAGCAGACGGAAGTTGATGCCGTTTCCGGGGCTACATACAGTTCAGATGCAATAATGAAGGCTGTCGCGGCAGCACTGGAGTCAGCAAGGAAGTAGTCTGATCCGTAAAAAAACAGTAAGCGGTTGTTCTATTAAAATTTGAAAATATAATTTCCCGGATAACTAACCCGTTTTGGGTGAGTTATCCGGGAGTAGGCTTTCTCTGCGGCGGCGTGTCATTACGACCGGCAATTATTTATCCCTCTGCAAATTCATTACCTCGTCTGCCGCAAGCGCGATAAATTCCGTATCGTGAGTAACGATCAATATGCACAGTCCCGAGTCCGCCGCTTCTCTGAGCAGCACCGCAAGATCTCTCATGTGTTTCCCGTCAAGTCCGCTCGTAGGCTCGTCAAGCACCAGCAACGGACGCTCTCTCATTATTGCAGCCGCGATCAGCAGGCGCTGTTTCTGACCTCCCGACAACGACGCAGGGTGCCGCTCGGAATACTCCGACAGGTCAAACCGCGTGAGCAGCATTTCCGCTTTTTCGGCAAGTTCCGGAGCCTTTCCCATATTTATCAGCAGTTCTTCGCGAGCCGTTGCTCCGTAAAGCTGATAATCCGCGTCCTGACCGACAAAAAAGCTCGAATTGACCCTCTTGCGCGGTGAAAGCTTCCCGCCGTAATATAAGACCGAGCCGCTTCTTTCCCTGTAAATGCCGGTTATGACCTTGCATAAAGTGGATTTTCCCACGCCGTTTCTGCCGGTTATCGCAAGTATTTTTCCACGCTCTGCGGACATCGAAATTCTGTTGAGTACGCAAGTCCTGCCGCGCTTGAATGTAATATCATCAACAGTCAAAAATGAGTCTTCTCTCTGACTGCTTCGTTCCGGTCTATTTATTTCCGGAAGCTTCAGAAAACGCAGTCCGAGTTCTGTTAGTTCTCCTTCGGTGAGTGCGCTCATCTGATCGTGCGGAAACTCCCGCTTTACTCTCCCCTTCTCCATGACGATCATACGGTCCGCAAGCTCCGAAAGATAGTACAGTCTGTGCTCCGAGACGATTATCGTCATTCCGAGTTCTTTCAGCGTTTTCAGAAATCCGGCAAGCTGCGATGTGCTTTCCGGGTCAAGATTTGCCGACGGTTCATCGAGTATAAGTACGTCCGGGTGAACACAGCAGGCTGCGGCTATCGCTATCTTCTGCTTTTCGCCGCTTGACATCCCGAAGATATCACGATCGAGAAGTTCCCTTATCCCGAGCATATCCGCGACTTCGTTTATGCGGCTTCGCATAAGCGCGGGAGAATAATTGCGGTTCTCCATTGCAAGAGCCGTTTCATCGGTGGTGTTCGTTGCAAAGAACTGACTCCGCGGATCTTGAAAGACATTTCCTATCTTTGTGCCTATCTCATTCAGTGTCATACCGGCGGTGTCCATACCGTCAAGAGTATAGCTGCCCGTAATCTCCCCGCCGTAGAACCGGGGACAAAGTCCGTTCAGCACACGGGTGAGCGTGGTCTTTCCGCAGCCGCTGAGACCTGTCAATATTACAAACTCTCCGCGCTTCACGGTAAAGTCTATGTCTCGGAGCGACGGCTCTTTCGCTGCTTCATACCTGAACGAAACATTTTTCAGCCGTATCATACGCTTCCTCCGATACTGCGGTCAGCCGCGAAAAGCACAGCGACCGCAGTAAAGCCGAGAACAAGCACAAGCCAGTCAACCGCGCCCATTCTTACCTCATGCAGTGATGAACACTCGCCCTCAAGCTGCATTCCCCGGACACTCACCGAGGCGGCAAGTTCGTCCGCGACCTTGCTTGTGCGCATCAGCATCGGCACAAGTATGCACTCCGCTGTAAGAAACGGGTGGAGCAGCACGCCGGCTATAGATGTTCCGATACCGCGGAATTTCTGCGCTTCTCTGATACAGCGGTATTCCATTGAAACCGTCGGCATGAACCGGAAAAATACCGCAAGCGACAGCACCGCCGTTTTCGGGAGCTTCATACGGTGCAGTGACGCTATGAGCCGCCCCGTGGGTGCAGACATTACCGGTGCGGCTCCCATTACCGCGATGATGATACGTCGGACATAGACCGTGAGCAGCGGGATACTGCCCGGTATCTGCATTTCTCTGAGCGGGAACAATACCGCCCACAGCGCTGCATACACCAGAATGTACGCAAGCGCTTTTTTGTGCAGCCCGAACATCAGCAGCCACACCGCCGCCAGTGCGAACAAACAGCAAAGCAAAGTTTCGTCGGTTATCAGCATTGCCGCTATCGACACCGGAATGAGCAGTAATACTCTCACCCGTACATCAAGAGATGTCAGAGGGTAAATACGCCCTTGCTGCATTTAAACAGCACCGCCGGGAACGAAATGCTTCTTCATCATTCTGCTGCCGATAAACATTCCGAGTGCGGAAGCCACACACAGACAAAGCACTACCGTAAGGATAATTACCGGCGAGCTGTAAAGCGATACCATAGTCTCCACAGCTTCCGCGTCATAGCCGCGTGAAAGCAGCTGCGCTCTGAATGTGTCTCCGAGGAAAAGCACCGGGAAGAATGAGCCGAGCCCGTAGAGTGTCATGTGAAGCATATACGCGGCACCGGAACGGATAACGCTGTGATAGCCGTCATTCATCACAATAAGTTCGCAGATAAAGCCGCCGACAATGAAGATGATACCGGTGAGCACCTGCCCCATTATCAGCATATACAGCCCCTTTACCGCGAAGAACAGCACCTGCGTCCCCACTTTCGGAGCCTTGCTTATCATAAGCACATAGATAGGTCCGCTTATTATCGCCATAAGTGAGTAGCCGGCGTAAAGCTGCAAATGCACAGACGCGGCGAACGGGAGCGCAGTCACCATGCTGACAATAAATGTGAGCACCGAGAACAGCACCACGATTATTATTTCTTTAAGACCTACGAATTTTCTTTCTGAACCTTTCATTTTATGACCTCCGAAATTATTTTGCCGGGCGAGCCTTTTTCGGCGCACTCATTATGACCGCGATCGTAAACAGCACCGCCGACAGACCCAGCACCATTGCGAGATACGGCAATGCGCCCGCAATATCGCCGGTCTTCTGTATTGCCGAAATTCCGTTTTGTATCCAGCGCTGCGGAAAGCAGGCACCTATCGCCCGCATGATATCGGGCATATACTCATACGGGAACAGAACTCCCGAAAACAGCGCCATAGGCATCAGCACGAACGTACCCATGAACCACAGCGAATCCTCTTTTTTCACTATCGCGGACGCGAATACATACAGCGACACCGAAAGCACATTTGCCGAGAATACCACGAGCAGGAAACCGAGGGAATTTCTCATGCCGAAATCAAAGTTAAGTATCACGCCGGTGAGCCAGTAAATGACCGAACCCAGCATCATAAAGAACAGATACACCGCTGTCATTCCGCCTATGTATTTTCCCGTACCTGTGCCGCTGAGCAGTATGCGGTCTTTCATTTTGTTGTTCTGCTCTTTTATGAGAAGCGCCGCCAATAGGTTGCCGGAAGTCAGCGTCTTGAATATCATAAAACCGAGGGAATTTGACACGGACATTCCCCGTTCCGGTATCTCGTTGACAGAGGCAGTAATTCCGTTACCTGCCGTGCTTTGCTCTATGCAGAGCGCCACCGCGTTTTCGATCTCCGTTTCCTTCATGCTTATGAGCCGCACCGAGCCGTCCGGGTCTATTACCGCCGCAAGCTCGATATTGCCGCCGATAAGCCCCGCTGTGACATCTTCGTACTTAACATCGACGATATTCACTCCGTCAAGCTGACGCACCGCCTCCGCTGTAACAGCTCCCCTGCCGTCCGCTGTCAGGTCTATGACCGCCACATTATGCGCCGTTGTATAAGGCAGCAGGAACGACATGAGCAGGAAGATGAGCACCTGCTGAACGGTGATGAGATAGATGAACTCCTTGTTTCTTATGAAAATGCGCATTGTGTTTGCAATGATGTTTTTCATACCGCACCCGCTCCTTTCATACTTTTCCCGGAGCGTCCCGCTGTCAGGAAATATACCGCAAGTATCACAGCGATAAGTCCCGCAAGCACCGCCGCGCTGTAAGCGGTCTTTTCATCAAGAATGCCGTTGTAAAGTGCGGTAAGCGCTCTGTTTGTCCAGTAGAGCGGACTGATGTTCACGAGAACGTTCAGTACCGGCTGGTTTTCGAGCAGGTACAGCGGGGTTATGGAACCGCCGAGATAACCGCATAGCATTGCTGTCATCAGCACCGCGCTCTGGCACATTGATTTGTTGGCAGCTACAGAGCCTATGACCGCGCCAAAGACCGAGCTTAATGCCGCAAGCAGCAGAAGCAGAAGTATCAGCATATACGCAAGATCGCCCCACTGCACACCAAACACTGTTGTCGAGAACAGAAACGCCACGGCTATCTGTACAGCTCCGCAAAGAAGTCCCGTTATGATCTTGCAGGCAAACATCATTCCCGTTCCCGCGTGTGAGAGCCGGACGCGTATCAGCGTTCCCCACTCCCGTTCGTCATACACGGAATGCGCCACCAGAAGCCCCATGAACAGCAGCGAAAAGCTCAGTGCCGCAAAAGTGTAGTATGCCTTTGAGTTGAACGGCGGCATTTCAAGCGTTACACGCTGCACACTCACCGGCGCCGCATTTTCCACTGCGCCGGAAAGCTGCACGAACAGCGAGCGGACGAGCTTTCCGCCCTCCGGCTCATTGAACGGCGAACGGTAGTATTCATAGCCGCTGTCGGTTATTGTGACCGCACCGAAGGCATGGCTGCTCTCAACCTCGCGTTTTGCGTTCTCCGCGTTTTCCGCCTGCTCGGAGACTACTCCGGTGGCGGCTGTTATCTTGTCCGCTATCCGGTTATATTCAACTAACCGCTGCGCAGAGGAAGTCTCCGCAATATACAGGAGCCTGCCGTTCTCGAACGTGCCGTAGTCGCCCTGCACATAATCATCGAGGGCGATGCCGAATATCGAGATCATAAGTATCGGCAGAAGCACCATGAACACGAGATTTGACTTGCTTGTAAAAAAGACTTTCAGCTCTTTTTTCAGAAGGATAAGAAACATCTCATTTCCCGCCCTTCCCGTCGCGAAGCTCCTTGCCGGTAAGCGAGAGGAAGATCTCTTCAAGGCTCGGATCCTGCCGCGTCATATTGCTTACCGAAAGCCCGCATTCAAGCGTTATCCCGATTATCCGGTCGATCACCACGCTGTCCTTTGCGAACCTTATGCTGCATTTATCCCCGTCCCGTGTGACCTTGTGAACACCGTCAAGCTGAGAGACTTTCTGTGTGAACAGTCCGATGTCTCCGGACTCCGGCATGAACTCGGTTACCAGCTCGGTATCGCTGCCCATAAGTCCCATTATCTCGTCCTTTGTTCCCGCGGCGATGACTTTTCCGTGATCTATGATAGTAACGCGGTGGCAGATCTCCTCGACTTCCGGCATATAATGGGTCGTGTAGAGAACGGACGCTCCGCCCTCATTAAGGGCGCGGACATTTTCAAGGATACGGTTGCGGGACTGGGGGTCGATGCCGACAGTCGGCTCGTCCATTATCACCAGTTTCGGGGAATGTACTATCCCGCAGGCGAGGTTCAGTCTGCGCTTCATTCCTCCCGAAAACTCGCTCGCTTTCTTGTTCTTCACGTCGGTAAGTCCCACAAAATCAAGAGCTTTCGCTGTCCTGTCCTTAAGCTCGCTGCCGGAAAAGCCGTAAAGCGAGCAGAAGAAGCTGATGTTCTCCTCCGGCGTAAGCTCCGGGTATATCGCGAGATCCTGCGGGACATAGCCGATATTGCGGTTCCACTTCCGCAGCGGCTTATCGCCCTCAAAAAGTATTTCCCCGGCATCATATCCCACAAGACCGAGAATGCAGTTTATCGTTGTGCTCTTGCCCGCGCCGTTGGGGCCTAAGATACCGTGTATCTCGCCCTCTCCGACAGAGAGCGAAAGTCCGTCAACTGCGGTCATATCCTTGTATTTCTTTTGCAGTTTCTCAACTTTTACAATAGACATCACACCAGCTCCTTTGTAATTTATGAATATTTTTGCATTTATATTCACAAACATCAGTTTATCACTTTCCGTTTCACTTGTCAATTAGCAGAGGCTAATTTCGTAGGTTTCAACAATACGACAGTTGACAGAATGCCGATTTGGTGATACAATGAATATTATTGAACATATATTCACGAGAGAGGTACGGCGTATGGCAATGATATTCAATGATGAGACCCGCGAAAAAATGCGGATACAGCTTCTCGAAAACGGTTTTGCATCTATAAAGCTGCACGGGCTGAAAAAGACTTCGGTGACAGATGTGGCAAACTCGGCGGGTATTGCCGCGGGTACATTTTACAAATAAAATCCCTATTTGCATAGTGTTGGTTTAATGAGCTCTAAATCCTTTATTTGCGCTGGTTCTGTCTCTGAAACGCAGCAATTTTGGATTTTGAAAAACCAAATTCAGGATAATATCCACTTTTTCCAATCTGTCCGATGG
>JAGAWN010000208.1 GCA_017941355.1 Ruminiclostridium sp.
CACTCTGATATGTATGGACTTCAAAGAGGTGCTCGCTCGTATATTCAGTTATTCACAACGTTGTGACTTCATTATAGCGACGGGCTTGACAAAAGTCAATAGATATGGTACTATAACTCTATCAGAAAATGAATTGTTATCTATTTTAGGTATAACTCTATTTTTTTATGTTTTGTTATCTATTTCGGCAAAATTTTCAATAAATATTTTTTTAACAAAGCGAGGTTGCTCTATGACTGAGTTTGAAGCATACTTCTCCGGAGAAAAAATTTACCTGAATGGCAGAAAATGTGTAAAAGTCGGTGAAACACTCACAAAATTGTTATCAAAGCCTACAGGTTACTACAAGGAAGTCCTGCTGTTCGCTCAGAATTATGAGAACCGTCTGCACTACCCGGAAGATGAAGCAGAAGCATACGACAGTGAATCGTTTTTTCAGGAAGCAATAAAGTTCTACGCGGGCGTGGAAGATGTGATCATGCGATTAGCGCCGTACAAGTATCTTGAAGTAGTCGGCAATCGGTTGCAGGACACCTTGAATGAATATGCATGGGCGTTTCACGAATATCCAAAGATGAGCGTGCTTGATGATGAAGATGATGACATTGACTATCATCAGCACTTCTATGTCCGGTTTGGAACGGAAGATATGGAAGACCCTGACATGCTCAATGAAATCTATACATTGAACGACAAGCTGAAGAAGCTCGCCGTCGAGATGCGGACTTATCTTGAAGATGTTTTGCGCGTAGAGTACGCTTTCACGGCGTTCCTCGAAAGAATACACAGCCGTAACCGCTTTCTGACCAATGAGGAAATTGCCGATACTCTCGCGGAGTTCGAGGACGAGAAGAAGCTGAGAATGTATGCCTGTGATTATCTCCGCACTTCCGGAAGTATCCAGCTTGATTACAAACGGCTGCGGATAAAAGAAAAGACCGAGCTTTGCGAACATTACAAGTTCACCTCGCTCGGCGCGTTCTTGTATATTGAGTTGTTCAAGGGCTTGGAGATGCACTATATTCCCCGCAAGTGCAGCTACTGCGGACGCTGGTTTCTGATCGAAGCGGGCATATACTCGGAATACTGCACTCGTCCGGTCAAGGGTCGCGAGGACGGTAAAACCTGCCGTGATCTCGGACATTTCAAGAAATACAGCGAAAAGATAGCCAATGACCCGATATGGCTGACCTATAACCGCGCTTACAAGCAGCATTACGCCCGTCTTCTCAAAAAGAAGATGACTCAGGCGGAGTTTCAGAAATGGGCGGACTATGCTATTAAGCTGCGGGATATGGTGGAACGCAAGAAAATCGGGTTTGATGAATACTACAAGAAGATACGGGAATGATCGGATCCGATTGGATTTATAACAAATCCGCCTGCTAACAGCTCGTTTTTGCGGGTAAATTGATACCGAAATGCGATAGTTCCGGCGCACATTGTAAGCAATTCCGGGATCGGAAAAATTGGGAGAAAAACGGCGAATGCAGGTTACCTCTGAAATAGACGAATCCGGGTCGAAAATCAAGGATTTTTTGTGCTCTACGCCGTTAAAATTCCAAGAGTAATGATATTACCCTATAGCATAGGCTTTTTTCATCTTTTTTGAAATTTCGTACAAGGTGCTGGGTCAAGGACTTTTGGAAGCCGTCCCTTTGTGCATTTTTCCCCTATCCCGTAGTTCCCGCAATTCAGAAATACACAGTTCGATAAAAGATATCTCATCTATATGAAGATTTCAAAGCCAGATTTGCAGTAGTTTCACACAATTTTCATTTTAAATCAGCGTTATCGACAATGCGGGAGCAGCCTTTTGTGCAGATATGACATGAAATAGCTCGCAACCGGTGTCGGCGCTTTCGTTGCGAGACATTTGACCTGCTGAAATACGAGTTCCTTCATAATGTGGGACAAAAATCTGTCAAATTATCGGGTGTTTCACAAAATTTTCATCTTAATTCTCCATTATGCCCAAAAGCGGATCAAGTCTTTTCAGCATACGGAGGTTGGAGATTACTTACCCCGATCCCGGTGTTTTTTCTTAGGGATTCAGACTGCTGAAATATTAGTCCCTTCATAATAAAGGAAAATAAAATACGATTTTTGGGGTCGTTTCACGCAATTTTCAAAATAAATCTCCGTTTTGACTAATGAGAGGGTCAGTCAATTGTGCATAAGCAACATCAGATTTAATATCATTTGGGCAGCGGATATGGGAAGGACGGTGCGACTATGATGCAGGAGATTCGGGATTGATAAAAGAAATAATCTGTAAATAATACAAAAACCTCTTGACAAGTGACCGTTCGTTCGCTATAATATAAGTTAAGTGAACTATAGGTCACTTATTCTTCTGCCGGAGGTTGTTATGGCTAAAGATACAAGAGACAGAATACTTATGGCTGCGCTGGAAATGTTTTCGCAGAAAGGTTATGACGGCACAAATATCCGGGAACTTACTGCATCTCTCGGACTTGTCAAATCGTCATTGTACAAGCATTTTAAGAGCAAAGAGGATATCTGGAACTCCCTGCTTGATGAGATGATCGCGTATTACAGCGAGCGGTTCGGCTCACCGGAAAAGCTGCCGCCGATACCGGATTCGCCTGAAGGACTTGTTGCAATGACGATGCATATGGTGGATTTCACTGTGCATGACGAACGGGTAGTTATGACGAGAAAGCTGCTTTCCATTGAACAGTACCGTGATGATCGTGCGAGGGAGCTTGCAACAAAACATTTTCTTACCGGAACAAAAGAGATGTTTACTCACATCTTTGAGGACATGATGAATAAAGGACTGCTGAAAATAGACGATCCGGAAATGCTCGCGTTTGCATATACCGCACCTATCTCCGCGCTAATTCATCTGTGCAGCCGTGAGCCGGAGAAAACCGATGATGCAATAGCGCAGATAGAAGCGTTCAGTTATCATTTTATAAAATCTTACGAAGTGCAGGCTCCGGACGCTGCGATTATTCGCAGATTGACGGAAAAAGAGATACCGACAGCTCTGGAGCTTGCGTGGAAAGTGTTCTCGGAATACGAATCACCGGACTATTCTCCCGAAGGAACAGAGGAATTCCGTAAATGTCTTAACGACAAGTCCTATCTGAGCAGTATCATATACTACGGCGCTTTCAGTAAAGAACACCTTGTAGGTATGCTTGGAATCAGGAAAGACAAGGATCATATATGTTTCTGCTTCGTGGACGGTAAGTATCACCGCAAAGGTATCGGTACAAAGATGTTCCGCCGCATGACCGATGACTTTTCAGGAAAGACGCTCACGCTTAATTCTTCGCCCTACGGACTGCCATTCTATAAAGCGATAGGCTTCACAGAGACCGACAGTGAACAGACAGTCAACGGGATACGGTTCACTCCGATGAAATACATTGTGAAAGACAGGTAAGCATGTGATACAATGGGCAAATCCCGATATCCTATGCAGCTCGACCCACCGAAATTGCGTGAAATAGAAGAACTTATAATATGGGATATCGCGGAATGACGTAGAACGACAAATCAGGATTCAGGTGAACAATATGAATAAAGAATGGTCTGAACTGAACAAAACAATGCAAGCTCAAATGAAAAAGAAAGATACTTATATTGACGGCATAAGCACCCTGTTTGAGTTGCGTAATAGTCTTATGCAGACAATAGTATCATTCAAGAATGATCTTTCAAGAGAGGATTTTAATGCGATACCCTTCATAAATGCAGACGGCTATCAAAGTAAGACGATCGCTTATTCTATATGGCATATTTTCAGAATTGAGGATATTGTCGCGCACACGCTGATAAATTGCGATGAACAGATATTCTTTTCAGGCAATTACAAAGAGCGAATCAAATCCCCTATTATCACAACAGGAAACGAGCTTGTAAAGAACGATATTGCTGATTTTTCAAAGCAATTAGATATAAATGAACTATATTCATATATTTCGGAGGTCAAAGAAAGTACCGAAGCAATCCTGCGTGAACTGCCTTATCAAATGCTGAAACAAAGAATACCGCGGGAACGCCGAGAAATCCTGCAAAAACTGAATGTTGTAAGCAGTAACGAGAATGCGACGTGGCTGATTGACTATTGGTGCGACAAAGATATTCGGGGCTTGATACAGATGCCATTTTCAAGACATTGGATAATGCATATAGAGGCAAGTTTGCGTATTGAGAATAAAATACGTAAATGACAGAGATTCTGTTATAAATTTTAAAGATTCCAAAATGGGTCTTGAACTGCCAATACCCATTTCTGAGATCTCAGATTACGATTTAAGAGCCCCTTTTGTTTCAGAAAGTGGCTAAGGAGTCTTATGAATTAAGGAAAATATTGAGGTCGAGGTTTAAGCTGTTTATAAATTTTAAGGGAGAAAGGCAAATCGGGATTTGATGGTGGGACAGCAAAATGATTAGAGTTATGGAGAACATTGACTTAGCACAGTGTGGCATGATTTATGCAAAAGCATTCCCCATGGAACATTGGGGAATAGATTGGACAGCAGAAAATGCAACAGAATATCTTCGCGATTTTTTTGAACAGAAAAGATTTGTTGGATATGTTTATGAAGAAAATTATGAAGTGTCAGGTTGTATATTCGCACTTTGTAAAATTTCCGGAAGCAAAGAAGAGATTTACATTAATGAGATGGCGGTACTTCCCGAACGACAAGGACATGGAATAGGTAAACAACTATTAAATGCGGTTAAAGAGTACAGTAAAGAAAAAGGACTTGCGGGAATTATTCTTTATACAAGTGAGTATGCACCAGCGGCTAAGTTTTACGAAAAGAACGGATTTAAGTTATCAAATGTAACAATATGTATGTATTGTGAATAATTGAAAGGTAATTTATAGAACCACATTTAGTTTGTCAGAGCGACAAATTCGGGTTTGTTGAAATGAGCGATAGGAGGGTCGTATGTTTTTTATCGGAATCAGTAAGGTGTTTTCAACAAAAGACGATCGGCAATATGAAACGATCGGTGCTTTTTGGGATGAATTTTCCAAAAAATATGGAAGAGAAAAGCTTAGGGGTTTAGGCTATAACTGGACAACTGATACGATTGAATATGTCATCGGGCTTAAATCCGGCGACATAGATAATGCAAACTGTTCTGTGGTTTTGCCGAATTCAGGATGGATTGCCGTAAAAGGAAAAACAGCAGAATTAGATATGATCTATCAGGAAATCTACGCCGATGGGGTTCTTACATATGAGATTGAAACTTTTACCGATGAAG
>JAGAWN010000209.1 GCA_017941355.1 Ruminiclostridium sp.
CTTCGACGGTGACCAGATGGCGGTGCATCTGCCGCTTTCAGAAGAGGCTCAGGAAGAAGCGAGAACTCTCATGCTCGCAGCGAAGAACCTGCTCAAGCCCTCCGACGGACGCCCGGTAACCGTTCCTACTCAGGATATGGTGCTCGGTTCGTATTACCTGACGATATCCAAGAAGGGTGAGATGGGCGAAGGCAAGGTATTCCGTGATTTCAACGAAGCGCTCATGGCTTATCAGGACGGTGTGATATCAATTCACGCCGCTATAAAGGTCAGAGTTACAAAGGAGATAGGCGAGGAGAAGATACAGAAGCTTATCGACACCACAGTCGGAAAGATAATATTCAACGAGCATATCCCGCAGGATCTCGGATTTGTTGACAGAAGCGATCCCGACAAGGCACTTGACCTTGAGATCGACTTCAAAGTCGGCAAGAAACAGCTCGGTCAGATCATCGGAAACTGTATCAAGATACACGGTACGGCAATGACCGCGCAGGTGCTTGACAAGATCAAGGCTCTGGGTTACAAATACTCCACAAAAGCTTCCATAACCGTTGCGGTATGCGACGCTACGATCCCGCCGCAGAAGAAGCAGATTCTTGAAGAAGCAGACGAGCAGGTTGCTGAGATAAACAAAGAATACTCACGAGGCTTCATTTCCAATCAGGAACGTAAGGAAGCCGTGCTTACAATTTGGAAGAAGGCTACGGAGGATGTCTCTCACGCACTTACCGACAACCTTGACCAGTACAACCCGATATTCATGATGGCAGACTCCGGTGCGCGAGGCAGTACCGACCAGATCAAGCAGCTTGCGGGTATGCGCGGACTTATTTCCAACACTTCCGGTGAAACTATCGAGATCCCGATACGCGCTAACTACCGTGAGGGTCTTAACATCATGGAATACTTCATCTCGTCACGAGGCGCGAGAAAGGGTCTTGCCGATACGGCTCTGCGTACAGCGGACTCCGGTTACCTCACAAGACGACTTGTCGATGTATCCCAGGAAGTCATCATACGCATGGAGGACTGCGGAACAACAGACGGTATCGAAGTTTATGAGATCACCGAGGGTAAGCAGAAGATCGAGTCTCTGCAGGAGAGACTTGTGGGCAGATACCTGGTTGAGGATTTCGTTGACAGCAACGGAAATGTTATTGTTTCTAAGGATAAGCTTATCAATGACGCCGATGCCAACAAGATAATCGCTTCCGGCACCGAGAGGATCAGGATTCGTTCGCTCCTTACCTGTGCTGCAAAACACGGTGTCTGCGCTAAGTGCTACGGTTCGTCACTTGCAAACGGCAATCCGATCACTATAGGTGAAGCTGTCGGCATCATAGCCGCTCAGTCTATAGGTGAGCCGGGTACTCAGCTTACGATGAGAACATTCCATACCGGCGGTATAGCGTCTGCCGAGGATATCACACAGGGTCTTCCGCGTGTTGAGGAACTCTTTGAGAGCCGCCGTCCTAAATCAAGCGCGATCATCACTAAGATCGCGGGTACTGTTTCATTCGAGGAAGTTAAAAAGACCCGTAACGCGGTCATCACGTCCGACGACGGTACATCGGAATCTTACCCGATCCCGTTCGGCTACAGGCTCAAGGTTGATGAGGGTGATGTTGTGGCTGCCGGTGATCCTCTGACCGAGGGTTCGATCAATCCGCATGATATCCTGCTCGTTAAGGGTGAACAGGCTGTTCAGAACTACATTATCAGCGAAGTTCAGAAAGTTTACCGCTTACAGGGTGTTGATATCAACGATAAGCATATCGAAGTAATTGTTCGTCAGATGATGCGCAAGGTTCGCATTGACGATCCCGGCGATTCGTATCTGTTGCCCGGTGCTACTGTTGACAAGAACGAGCTTGTAAAGATCTTCGATGAACTTGCGGAAAGACGTGCTAACGGCGAAGTTATACAGGATCCCGTTTATTCCCCCGTGCTTCTCGGTATCACAAAGGCTTCTCTTGCAACCGACAGCTTCATGTCGGCAGCTTCTTTCCAGGAAACGACGAGAGTCCTCACGGATGCCGCGATCCACGGTAAGGTTGACCACCTGATCGGTCTGAAGGAGAACGTTATTATCGGTAAGCTGATACCCGCAGGTACCGGAATGAAATCCGATGACGGTTCCGATGAAGCGGATCAGCAGACAGAGACATTTCACGCTGCATCAGACCTTTAATGCGGATAAATGATATTGCGTTGTGCAATATCTACAAAAACAGTCTCTGAAATTCTCTGCAACAGGAAAAATCTACAAAAATTTATAGAAATGCCCGAGAACCTTGACTTTTCGGGCATTTTTGTGTATAATATAAACTATTGCGGGCTTATACTGCAAAATTTTCTATTGGAGGTGAAAAGAATTGCCAACCTTTAACCAGCTTGTAAGAAAGGGAAGAGAGGTTTCCGAGAAGAAGTCCAAGGCTCCTGCACTCTTAAAGGGTCTTAACACTTTAAAGAAAGCTCCGACAGATGTAACTGCTCCCCAGAAGAGAGGAGTATGCACCGCGGTCAGAACCGCTACACCTAAGAAGCCTAACTCCGCTATGCGTAAGGTAGCCAGAGTAAGACTTTCCAACGGTTACGAAGTTACAGCTTATATCCCCGGAATCGGACACAAGCTCCAGGAGCACAGCGTTGTCCTCATCAGAGGCGGACGTGTTAAGGATCTCCCTGGTGTACGTTACCATATCGTGCGCGGAACTCTCGATGCACAGGGTGTTGACGGAAGAATGCAGGGTAGATCAAAGTACGGCGCTAAGCGTCCGAAGGCAGGTAAAAAAGCGTAATTTCAGTGACTTATCGCCCCATTTGAGGTCGTTATACTTATATAATACCTCGGAATGGCAGGCGGGAGCATGGCTCGCGGCATAGTACCGCGGCAGAAAACGCTTTCGAGTACCGATGAATTCGTTTTGCAGTGACGTTCACTGCGCAAATTTATGAAGGAGGGAAGTAAAGTGCCAAGAAGAGGTAATGTACCCAAGCGTGATGTACTGCCGGATCCGCTTTACAATTCGGAACTGGTAACAAGACTTATCAATAACATCATGCTCGACGGCAAGAAGGGCGTTGCTCAGAAGATCGTTTACGGCGCATTTGAGATCGTAGGCGAGAAAACAGGCAAGGAGCCCCTTGAAGCATTTGAAGAGGCAATGGAGAACATCATGCCTCAGCTCGAAGTAAAGGCTCGCCGTGTCGGCGGTGCGACTTATCAGGTACCTATGGAGGTTCGTCCCGAAAGACGCAGAACTTTAGGTCTTCGCTGGATCACCACCTACAGCAGAGCAAGAAACGAGAAAACAATGAAGGAAAGACTCGCTAACGAGATCTTAGACGCGCTCAACGGACAGGGCGGATCCTGCAAAAAGCGCGATGATACCCACAGAATGGCTGAAGCTAACAAGGCTTTCGCACATTACAAGTGGTAATAGGATATTGGAGGAAATATGGCAAGAGACGTTACTCTCGAAATGACCCGTAATATCGGTATTATGGCTCATATCGATGCAGGAAAAACAACTACCACCGAACGTATCCTTTTTTACACCGGTATCAATCATAAGATAGGCGAGACACACGAAGGCGCAGCTACCATGGACTGGATGGCGCAGGAGCAGGAAAGAGGTATCACTATCACTTCCGCTGCGACTACAGCATACTGGAAGCAGCACCGTATCAACATCATCGACACCCCCGGTC
>JAGAWN010000210.1 GCA_017941355.1 Ruminiclostridium sp.
AGCGGAGCAACTATGGAACGCATTCTCACCTATACTCGTCACGCTGTCCTGTATCTCTACTTCGGTTATATTTCCTTTGACAGAATCCCATTCGGTGGTACCTACCGGTGTCCACTCGTTACCCATATTCCCGTTCTGTGCGCCGTCTTTCTTCGCTACGGTGAGCTTTGCGCCGTCAAGAATGCCGATGACATTGCCGTTTGTCCATGCTTTGGCGTCCGGTGCTTTCCATGTGAGGGTCTTTTTCTGAGTAGCGGTAAGCAGAGTATCCGTTGTTATATCATTCGTGCCGTCATTAAGAACCGTGCTGCCTGTGCCGTAGGCTACTTTTGCGCCCTCTACGGTGTCATAGAAAGCGTCCTCGCCTATCGCTAAAGTTTTTCCGGCTATTGCATCTGTCTCTGATACCCGTTCAAAGGTCACGCTTGCAAGAGCCGAGCAGTTGTAGAACGCACCATTGTCGATACTCGTCATGCTGCTCGGAATTGTCACGCTTGCGAGATGTGAGCAACCAAAGAACGCATTCATGCCTATACTCGTTACGCCGCTCGGAATGTCCACGCTTGTAAGAGCGGAGCAACTATTGAACGCACCATTGCCGATACTTGTCACGCTGCCCGGAATTGTCACGTTTGTAAGCTTGGAGCACGAATTGAAAGCAGCGTTTCCGATACTTGTCACGCCGCTCAGGATTGTCACACTTGTAAGCTCGGAGCACCCATAGAAAGCAGCGGTTCCGATACTCGTCACGCTACCCGGAATTGTCACGCTTGTAAGAGCGGAGCAACTCTTGAACGCATCATTGCCGATACTCGTCACGCTGTCCGGAATAGTCACGCTTGTAAGCTTGGAGCAGCCGCTGAATGTAGCCTCACCTATACTTATCACACCGCTCGGAATGTCCACGCTTGTAAGAGCGGAGCAACCCATGAACGCATTATTGCCTATATTCGTCACACTGTTCGGAATAGTCACGCTTGTAAGTGCTTGACAGTTCCGGAATGTATTAATTCCTATACTTGTCACAGTGCTCGGAATGTTCACGCTTGTAAGCGCGCTACAGTTAAAGAACGTAGTGTTACCTATACTCGTAACTCCTTCCGGAATTGTAACGCTTGTAAGAGAGGAGCAGGAACTGAACGCAGAGTCACCTATACTCGTCACACTGTTCGGAATTGTAACGCTTGTAAGAGAGGAGCAGGAACTGAACGCACTGTTACCTATAGAAGTCACGCCGGAATCTATAACGATCTTCTCGATATTTTGTTTGTAGGTGCTCCAATCGGGTGCTGAATTATAATCCTTCATAGCTCCCGTGCCGGATATGGTGAGAGTTTTGGAAGTTGAGTTATATTCCCATGTAACATTATTTCCTTCCGCACCGCATTCACCGGAAGTTGCTGGTAACGCACCCGCCGTCACGCTCATTCCCACCATGCACGAGATTATCATGCAGAACGACAGGAATACGCTTAGAATTTTGTGTCTTGTTCGTTTCATTTTTGTTATCCTTTCCATTTTATTCCCCGCCTTTGCAGGGTAAAGTTCCGTAAAATACCATATATAGGCGCGGGATAAGCCACTGTGCCTACATATATGTAATATTATAGCACACATTAGCCGGTTTGTAAAGTAGTTTGTATAAAAAATATTGCTTCCGAAAAAAATAACCGCCGTTATCTATTGACAACGACGGGAAACTGTGGTATAATACTTATAGCAACAGGGCAAAGTGTTTGCTCTCGGAGCAGATTAGCGTTAATTGATAACCACCAACCCGACGAAAGCTTGGCGGTTATTTTTTGCAAAAATAACCGCCGTTATCTATTGACAACGGCGGGAAACTGTGGTATAATACTTACAGCAACAGGACAAAATGTTTGCTCTCGGAGCAGATTGATGGATAAGAAATAACCACCAGCCCGTCGAAAGCATGGTGGTTATCTCTTTTTATTTACGGCTTTTGAACCGGTCAAATAAATTCGATAACAATGCTCCAAGCGATGAAGCATTGAGAGTTATGATATGTATTGCTTCTCCGAGGAGTTCATGCAATACGTTCAGTATCTCCACTTCTTTATCGCCCTCCTTTCACAGTCTCCGTCCCGAAGAACGGGAAAACTGCTCCGAGGGTGATACCCACCTTGCTTTACCTGCGCCGCAGCGCCACGGCTTCAATGGTATTATAGCATATTGGGGCGGGTTTGTAAAGGGGTTGCAAAAAAATAACCGCCGCTGCCAGACAAAACGCTTGACAACGACGGGAAACTGTGGTATAATACTTATAGCAACAGAGCAAAGTGTGTACTTTTCGTAAGAAAATGTACGGCTCTCGGAGCAGTTTAGTAGTTAAAGAATAACCACCAGACCCTCAGAAAGCATGGTGGTTATTTCTTTTTATTTGCGCTTGGTGTTAAACCACGCGCGAATCTGAAATAACAACGCTCCGATTTCAGAAGCGTTAGTAAGTACGATTTGTATTGTCTCGCCAAAGAGCTCGATCAACACGGAAAGAATACTCACCGCATCGCCCTCCTATTACAACAGTCTCCGTCCCGAAGAACGGGAAAACTGCTCCGAGGGTGATATCCACCTTGCTTTACCTGCGCCGCAGCGCCACGGATTCAATGGTATTATAGCATATTGGGGCGGGTTTGTAAAGGGGTTTGACAAAATCCCGTCATGGTCTATAACAGATCAGACTACACAGTAAACGGAGAACATCTATGACCGAGCTTATCTTTGAATATGACCGCCTGCTGATACATTCGGAATACAGGACGCCGGAAGTCCACAGTCATCTCGCTTCTCACCTTATTATCGCCCTCGGGGGCAGTCTGAAATGCGAGATCGGCGGAGATGTTTCCGAAACAGCCGGAGTCTGCATTGCTTCCGATGTGCCGCATACGGTTTACGCGGAGACAGGCGATATGCTGCTGTATCTTTTCGATACCACAAGTTTTCTTTCGGATTCGCTGAATGAGCGATATCTGCACAATGAACGCTTCTGCACTCTTGACAGCGTTCTTGTGGATGAACTGCGCGGAATATGGAAAAACAACGATCCCGGTGCAGCCGACAGGAAGATGCTTGAGCGGTGCGGACTGCTGCATGACAGGAGTTCCTGCAGGGACGAACGTATCACCGCGGTACTGGATTATTTGCAGAACACTCAGACCGTTTCCGATGATATAATGGAACGTCTTTGCGGCACCGCCTGCCTTTCGCAGAGCAGACTGTCCCACCTTTTCCGGGAGCAGGTGGGAATTTCGCTGCACCGGTATCTGGCGCTCGACAAGATGAAAAAGGGTTACATATACTACCGGAAATACGGCAATATCACCGATGCCGCAATGCGGGCGGGATTCGATTCCCCGTCCCATTTCGCTGCCACTTGCAAGCGTATGTTCGGTATCTCATTCTCCGAGATAATGAAAAGTTAGCAGGTATTTGAAAGTTTTTTCCCCGCCGGAATGTTATGATATGTTCATAAGAACAAGGAGGCATTCCGATGAAAAAGTATGATATAACTCAGCCGGTCACTCTCAAAAAGGGAGTGTACAGACTCAACAGCGAACGCAATTTCGACTACCAGCTCAACCGCGTGATAAACTGGGACGGCGGCAGGCTCGAAGATGTGCAGCCGATAGCCGCGAAAATACATACAAGCGCAGACTGGAAGCGGGAACTTATCGCTCTCGGTGACAAGGCTATGTCCGAGGAGCGCACCGGAAACGCGATCGCGTATTACCGCATGAGCGAGTTTTTCATGTACGACGGCGATCCGGACAAGAAGAAATACTACGAACTTGCAACAAAGCTTTTCTATGAGTATTACGCGGATTATTTCGAGGGTGAGCAGCCTCGCATAGAGCGCGCGGAAGTGCCGTATGAAAACGTGAAGCTGCCCGTGATGCACGTCAGACCGCAGGGGGAGAGCAAAGGCACGATACTGATACACGGCGGGAACGACAGCTATTTCGAGGAGTTTTTATTCTCGCTCCTGTATTTGCAGGAGAAAGGGTTTGAGGTGTATCTGTTCGAGGGTCCCGGACAGGGCGGAGTCATGCGTTCACAGGGTATGCACTTCACTCATGAGTGGGAGAAGCCGGTGAAAGCTGTGCTTGATACCCTCGGCCTTGATAATGTGACGATCGTGGGTATCTCGCTCGGCGGGTATCTTGCTCCCCGCGCCGCCGCATTCGACAAGCGCATAACGAAAGTCGTTGCATGGTCTGTATTCCCGTGTTTTCAGGATATAATCGTGGGAACGCAGAAACCCGCTATGCAGAAAGCTTTCCGTGTGATGATGAAGCTGCACGCGCGCCCGGTCATAAATCTTGTTTTCGGGAAGAAAGCAAAGAAAGAACCGATGATAGGCTGGGGACTGAAACACGGCTGCTACGCTTACGAAGCAAAGGACGCCTACGACTACGCACGAAAGCTTAAACTGTACGATCTTGAACCTGTGGCGGACAAGATCACGCAGGATATGCTTATAATCGGAGCTGACCGGGATCACTTCATTGACTACCGCCTGATCGGGCGGGAGATCAATATGCTCACGAACGTGAAAAGCCTCACATTCCGGCTGTTTACGGAAAAGGAAGAGGCGCAGAATCACTGCAATGTCGGAAACGGCAGGATAGTGCTTGACGCAATATGTGACTGGATATCGCAGATTAACACCCGTGATGAATAATACATGAGAGGGTTATATTCCGGGATAAGCCGGTAGTAAATTCGACTAATTGTTTATAACATTCACTTGTCCGGAGACATAATTATTCACGAAATTTACTTATATCGGAGTCCGGAGGCTTGATTTTCAACTGCGGTTTATGCTATAATACAAACAATCAACAATAATCAAAACGCAACGACACACGCAGCAGGGCAGTCTGCCCGCATAAGTCTGATCACGGTAACGCGGACAGCTTGTGATGCTGCGTGTTTTTGTCTGCAAAGAAAGGAACAGCAATATGCCGCAGAATCAGTTTCAGAGAATGATGTTCGCACTGATGACAGTAATAGTAACTGTCCACGCTTATGTTTTCTACAGTCTCTATGTAGTCAACGGAGCAACACTTATGTCGGTCACCGGGAAAGATACCGTAATAGGCGCGATAGATGCAATGGGCGGAGTTTATATGTTTGGTACTAATCTGCCGATATGGGCAGTGGTTATAACCGAATTTGTTTTCGCCTACACACTGGAGATATTTGTGGGAAGTCCCTTTTCATTCAGACTCGCAAGCAAGGTGTTCGATCCCGCGAAAACTCACCCTGTACTGTTTGAGACCGCGATAATCTGTGCCACGGTAGGGATCATGTGTCCCGCTATGAGCTTTATCGCCGCATTCCTTTACTATCCTTACTATGCGGGATTTTCTGTTGTGACGCTGCTTGCGAACTGGCTGAAGCTGGTATGCTTCAATTTCCCGTTTGCTTTCTTCTCACAGCTGTTTTTCATTCAGCCGCTTATCCGCACTCTTTTCAGACTGATATTTGTCAGAAAGAACGATACTGCGATCCCCGTCAATGCTCAGTCCGGGCGTTGATACGTTAAGAACCGCGATCGCTGAGCGGAATGGCTGCATAATAAAATATCCCCTTAAAGCCTGCGCGCAGTTTGGCGTGTCCGCTTCAAGGGGATATTTGTTTTCCGATATGCTGCCGATGTTATTGAAGTACGCTCTTTACCGGATATGCCGGTAGAAACATCCGGCTGTAAAGCGATCACTGTTTGGTAAATGTTCTCGGTAAGCCGAAATCGGTCTGAATATTTCATTCATTGTCAATAGCCGGAAATTGTGATCCTGCAATATTTGTATAACTAAATTTGTGATAACGGTTGATTTTTTATTATATATATGATATAATCTAAACATCAGAATCCGATCATGTTGTTAATAAAGAAAGGAACAAAACCATGGCTGTCAATCCCGATGCATACCTGCTCTATGAGTACATGAATAAGGTTCCCTATACTGTAAGAGCAAAAATACGGCTCAGCGAAAAAACGGACGCGAAGCTATTAAATGAAGCTGCACAGGAGGCTTTGACGAGACTGCCGTATTTCAGTGTAAAAGCTGTTCTTGACGACGGCGGCAATTATGTCATTCAGCATAATGAGGCGCCCATGCCGGTAATTCCGGAGGAGCCGGAACAAAGACTCGTTTTAGGTTCGGAAAAACTCGGAAAACATCTGTTCGTGATAACCTACCGTGACGATACTGTATGGTTCAGCTTTTCACACAGCGTATGCGGCGGATACGGACTTATGTTCTGGGTAAAGACAACGCTTTATCTTTACCTTTCCAAAAAGTACGGAGACATTGAAAAGCCCGATGAGATAAAGCTGCCGGGAACGCCCGTGGAACCGGAGGAACTCTTTCTTCCCGATGCGGATTCACTTCCCGATGACGAGCCGGTGACTCGTTATAAGGGCGGCAATACGAATATCGGTATAACCCGCTTCATAAAATATCTTATAAATCCGTTTGCAAAGGACAATTACTACTACCAGCTCACAATGCCGGCGGACGCGTTTATGAGTTACGCAAGGAAGATAGACGGAAGCCCGAATACTGTCCTGTCCGCTTTGTTTTTCAAATCCTGCGTGGATTATTTCAAGGAGAAAAAGGACACGCATCTTTCTGTGAGAATAGCTGACGATTACAGAAATGATATCGGTGCCGAAAAGTCATACCGTGACTTCGTTCGCCTTCTGCACATAAAATATGACTGGAATATGCGTGACGAAACAATAGAGAAGCTGAGTATCCGCGCAAGAGGAGCTATCCTCGGACAGAGTCAGCCGGAACTCAGCTATGAGCGCTATAAAAACCTTGTAAAGGTACACGACGGCATAGACGAACAGCCTGATCTGAAATCAAAGAAAAAGTATGCGGGAGCAAACAGCACTTTCCGCAACGATACCCGCGACACGTTTACCATAAGTTACACAAAACCTGTGGATTGGGGCGGAATGAGTCCGTACATAAAAGACTTCTTTCTTCTGACGGACGGCGATCTTATGCTGGAAGTCATCGCGCTCAAGGATAAATTCTGCATTGCCTTCCAGCTGGTAAACAAGGATAAGGAGCCGTTTGAACGTTTTTGCAGACTGCTTGACAAGGAGAATATCCCCTATGAGGCATCGGAACGTATGAAACGTATGCTGCCGAAGATAGAACTGCCGTGATTGTTCTTCGGTCATCAAAAAGTCTTGTTTATTACTCGGCAGTTTAATAATTGGCTGATATATTATGCTCTTCTCCCTCCGTCGGCGGGGAAGGAACATAAATAAAACCATTCAATTAAAGTTGTTACTTAATGTCTGCTCATCAAGGAATGTGTCCGTTGTTCCAATGCGCCGCAGGTGCATTGGAACAACATCTGAAAATCTGTTTTGCAGATTTTCAGTCAATAACTGCCAAAAGGCAGTTATTGAGGACACATTACTTATGTAATTGTTGCCTTATCAGTGTTTATTATATGTTTCATTTTAGTTGGTTTAGGATCAATTACAGCCGGACTATTAAGTATTCTGTTTACAATAATACTTATGATTTTTATTCCTTTTCTGTTTCTGCGTTTAATTGAACTGACTTACATAGTTGAGATAAACATAACTATTAAAACATCTGCATTATTTATGGATCAGCTAAAACTATATTTTTAATATCTGTAAGTTTTGAAGTAATGCAACTGCCGGATTCACACTTGCCGGAGACGACTCTGAAATGACGGCGGCAAATTTACAAATAATTTACATAAATGCGGTAGAATATTTGACACTTTCCCTTTATACTTATTTTAGTATAAAGGGGAGTGTTTTATGGAAATACTGTTAAACTGTCTGCTGCTTGCAGTCGGATTTGTCGCGCTGATAAAAGGCGCTGATTTCTTCGTTGACGGAAGTTCCGGTCTTGCGGCATTTTTCAAAGTACCCGGTGTTATCATCGGACTGACTATTGTTGCAATGGGGACCAGCGCACCCGAACTTGCGGTCAGCACATCTGCCGCTATTGCAGGATCAAATGAGATAGCACTGAGCAATGTTGTCGGCTCGAACATCTTCAACCTTCTCGGAGTCCTCGGTGTCTGTGCGCTTATCCACCCGATACCGATCGACAGAGCGATAATGAAGCGTGACTATCCTATATCCGTGATAATATCGTTCGTTACGCTTCTCGCTGTGGGTCTGGGATTTGTTCTTTCGGGGAATTTTGCTGAAACGGGAATGCTCGATAATGTGGGAGAGATCAGCCGCGTTTACGGAATTATTCTGCTTGTGCTGTTTGTCGGTTACATAGCAATGCTTATCATGCAGGCGCAAAAAGACCGCAAACAGGAAGATGAAACTGCTGCACCGATGCCGGTTTGGAAGTGTATCCTGCTGATAATTGTAGGTCTTGCCTGCATCATCATCGGCGGTGAACTGGTGGTTGACAACGCTAAAAAAATAGCGGCTGCGGCGGGAATGTCGGAAACTCTCATCGGGCTTACGATAGTTGCTGTAGGCACATCGCTTCCGGAACTTGTGACCTCGATAGTCGCTTCAAAGAAAGGCGAAAACGGGCTTGCGGTCGGAAATGTGGTAGGATCGAACATTTTCAATATTCTGTTCATTCTCGGCGTGTCCTCGACTATACATCCGATAGCGGTCAATCTCGCGTCTGTGCTTGATCTTGCGATAATGATAGTTGTCAGTATCATCACTTTCCTGTTTGCAAAAAGCGGAAAGCTCGGCAGACCGGCCGGAGCGGCAATGGTCGCGCTGTACGCGGCCGATGTTGTGTTTGCGATACTAAGATAAGCATATTGCCCGGCAGCTGCGGCTGTCGGGTATTTTACATCTATTTTACATAAAACCGGTGACAAATTTACAGAGATATGATATTATATTAAAAGAAAGGACGTGAAAAGATGATATTCTGCGTTGAAGATGATGATGCTGTACGGGAACTTATGGTATATACACTGAGCGCTTCGGGATTTGAAGCAAAGGGTTTCATGGACGGCAATGAACTGTATCAGGCGATAAACTCCGGACTGCCGGAACTTGTGATACTTGACATAATGCTCCCGGGCGAGGACGGACTGGAGATACTCACGAAGCTGCGGAATGATAGCAGGACTTCGGATATCCCTGTGATAATGGCGACTGCAAAGGGTACGGAATATGACAAAGTAACGGGTCTTGACGCAGGGGCGGACGATTATCTTGCAAAACCGTTCGGCATGATGGAAATGGTATCACGCGTAAAGGCTGTGCTGAGAAGATGCAGCCCCCGGACAAACGTCGATATCATACGGCTGTCCGGGCTTTCTCTCGACAAGACCGAGCATACGGTCATAGCCGACGGGCAGAGAATACAGCTTACCCTGAAAGAATTTGAGCTGCTGAGGACATTCATGGAGAACACCGGCAGAGTCTATACAAGAGAGCAGCTTTTGCGGATAGTATGGGGACTTGATTTCACGGGCGAGACAAGAACTGTAGATGTGCATATCGGAACTCTCCGCACCAAGCTCGGCAGATACGGGAACAGCATAGAAACGGTGCGCGGAGTGGGTTATCGTATGGTGAAAGAGATATGACAAAGAGAATATTCCGGTCTATCTGCTTTACGGCTATGATAGTTTTTGCGGTCTCTATTGTCCTGATAATGTGGTTCCTGTACGGTTATTTTTCCGATGTTCACCACAACAGGCTGGAAGCGCAGACCGATATTGCCGCACACGCGGCAGCGCGGGAGGGAGCCGCGTTCTTTGAGGGACTGAACGTAAGGGACTACCGCATAACCTGGATAGATAAGAACGGCAAGGTCATCTACGACAGCATAACCGACGTGGAAACAATGGAAGATCATTCCGACAGAGAGGAATTCACAGAGGCGCGGAAATTCGGCTACGGTGAGAGCTGCCGCTATTCTTCGACGCTTACCGAACGGCTGCTGTACTCAGCCAAAAAGCTGCCGGACGGAACGGTGATAAGACTGTCAACATCACAATACACCGTGCTGTCGCTTATACTTGAAATGCTGCCGCCGCTCGTGCTGATAATAGTGTTTTCGGCAGGGCTGTCGCTGTTTATCGCATACAGGCTATCCAAAAAGATAGTCGAACCTCTGAACAGTCTCGATCTCGAATCACCGGGCAGCAACACATCATACCATGAGCTTTCTCCGCTTCTTGAGAGGATCGGGAGTCAGCAGGCGGAACTGAAAGAGAAAGCCGCTATATTACAAAAAAAACAGAATGAATTTGATATCGCTGCCGAGAATATGAATGAGGGGCTTGTTCTTCTGAACAGCAGCGGAGTGATCCTTAGCATAAACAAGGCGGCTTCCCGTCTGCTTTCAGCGAGCAGCTTCTGCATCGGCAAAGACCTGTTGATGCTGAACAATTCGCCTGTGATACAGCAGCTTCTCCAGAAAGCCGGAAGCGGCGAACACGCCGAAGCCGTAATGCGCCTTGACGGAACGGACTACAGTCTGAACGCAAGCCCGGTATTCTCGGACGGCAGGACGGTGGGGATAGCTCTGCTGATCTTCGATATTTCGGAAAAGGAAAAGGCGGAACAGATGCGCCGGGAGTTCACCGCAAACGTTTCCCACGAAATAAAGAACCCCCTGCACACGATCTCGGGATTTGCCGAAATAATGCGCGGCGGTCTTGTGAAGCCGGAGGATATACAGAATTTCTCCGGGAGGATATATTCGGAAGCACAGAGAATGATACTGCTCGTCGATGATATCATAAGACTTTCTCATCTTGACGAGGGGGCGGAAGATATGGCGCGGGAAAACGTCGGGCTGATGAAAGTCGTTGATACGGTAACAGAACAGCTTTCGGCGGCTGCCGCGGAAGCCAAGGTCACTGTCACCGCCGCAGGTGACGATATATCGGTCTTTGCCGTTCCGCAGCTTGTGACCGCGGTAATTTACAATCTTATGGACAATGCGGTCAAGTATAACCGGGAGAACGGTTCGGTGTCCGTTGAGATAAGAGACTGCGGCGACTATGCGCAGATCACCGTCAGCGATACCGGGATAGGTATTCCCGCCGAACATCTTGACCGCGTTTTCGAGCGGTTCTACCGTGTGGACAAGAGCCGTTCAAAGCAGGTAGGCGGCACGGGACTCGGACTTTCGATAGTCAAACATTCCGCCGCTGCGCTGAATGCGGAGATCGAACTTGAAAGTGTAGTGAACGGCGGCACGACAGTGACTGTGCGGCTGCCGAAGAATTATAAAAAGACAGGATAAGTTATGGGTACGACAGACATTATTACAGCAGTATTACAGCTCGCGGCAGGCATAGGTATATTCCTTATCGCCTGTTCGATGATGAGCGCAAATCTTGAATCTCTGAGCAGCAGCAAGTTAAAATCCCTGTTTTCCAAGGCTTCGGGGAGCAAGCTGCTCGGGGTTGGCATTGGAGCGGTGGGAACTGCCGCGATACAGAGTTCCGGCGCGACGACGGTAATGGTCATAGGTTTCGTGAACGCGGGGATAATGACGCTGACTCAGGCGGCAACCATCGTTTACGGCGCAAACATCGGTACGACAATAACCGGACAGATAGTCGCGCTCGGAATGTTCGGCGGCGATATGCTTTCCACAACGGTCATCTTTTCCGCGCTGGCGGGAGTGGGAGCGTTCATCGTCACGTTCGCAAAATCCGATACGGTAAAAAAGACCGGCGGTATCCTCGCCGGGTTCGGTATGCTGTTTGTGGGTCTTGAAATGATGAGCGGTTCTATGGACAGTTTCGCAAGGCTTGACAGCGTGAAGAACTTCCTTGCGGGAATAGACAATATAGTGCTGCTCATCATTATCGGCGCGATACTTACCGCTATAGTGCAGAGTTCTTCCGTAATGACCTCGGTTGCGATAACTATGGTAGTTTCGGGGCTTATCACCCTTGAACAGGGTATATATCTGACAATGGGCTCAAATATCGGTTCCTGCGTAGTAGCGCTTATGGCGGGTCTTACCAGCGGAAAAAACGCAAAAAGAACGGCGCTCATACACCTTATCTTCAACATCAGCGGCGTCGTGGTATTCACCATAGTCGGCGGACTCACAGATATTCTGTCCGGCAGCGCGGTGAACTTCGGGACTGTGTTCGAGAGCCTGTTTCCCGGCGCTTCGCAGACACAGCTCGCTATGTTCCATACGGTGTTCAATGTGCTGACGGTGGTGCTTGTGCTGCCGCTCACAGATGTGCTTGTGCGCGCCGTTACGGTCATTATCCCCGATGAAAGAGAGATAGTGCAGGAGGACAGGAATGCCCCGAAACTGCACTACATCGACGATCATATGCTCGCCACACCGCCTGTTGCGGTACAGCAGGCAAAAAATGAGATCGTGAACATGGCGGAGATCGCAATGCAGAATTTCTCGCTTTCCTGCCGCATCATCTGCACTCTCGATTTCACGGATATCGGGCAGTTCCGCGCAAATGAGGAGGAACTGAATTTCCTGAACCACAAGATAGTCGATTTTCTTGTAAAGCTGTCAAATACGCAGCTCAACGCCCGTGATATGAAGTATATCTCCACTGCCTTTCACGCTGTTACCGATCTTGAACGCGTCGGCGATTACGCGGAGAATATCGTGGAGTACGCCGAACATCTCAAATCGGCGGGTGAGAAGTTCTCGGAAGATGCGGTAAGCGAGACAGAAGCCGTGCGGGAACTGATAGAGGAACTGTTCGGACATATCATCAAAGCATATATCAGCGGAGATATGAAAGCTCTGAGACTTGCTTATGATGTGGAGGACGAAGTGGATACAGTTACTTCCGAAATGGCGGATAATCATATCCGGCGGCTGAGCGAGGGGATATGCACTGCCGATGTCGGGGCGAAGTATCTGTCTCTGTCGTCCGACGCGGAAAGGGTTGCCGATCACTTCATAAATGTGGGAAAGTCGATAAAGACCTGACCGTTGTTCCAAAGAATGATACCAAAGAAAAAGCCTGGTACTGCCTTTCGGTCAGTGTCAGGCTTTTCTTGTCTTATATTCGCAGCACCGTAACCGCGCTGCGAATATAAGGTGAAAGTGACGAAGTATTACGGGCTGCTGAACGTCGGAACGTCTGTATATCGGTCAGATGCCGGAATCATTCAACTTTTACAGTAAAGCTTACCGGAGAGATACCCTCAAGAGGAGCGATATTATTGCCGCCGATCGTCAGGGATACGGTTGATGTGATGCTTCCGGCTTTCACGTCTTTTTGCTTAACCTTATAGCTGTAGCGGATAGTTTTGGTTTTTCCGGCACGCAGGACGGACACTTTTCCGCCCTTGTTGTCATTGCCTATGTCACCGACGGAGGCAAGCACCTCAAGATCTCTGATATCTTCACGGGAGGCATTGTAAAGCTTTATCTCGCACCGGATAATGTCCCCCGCGGAATAGGAGTCTTTGGGGTCAACGATCTCGTTTGACCAGCTTACCGCATTCATTTCCGGGTAGCTTCTGACCGGCAGGTTGTCGTAGTCAAAGCCGCTGTCGTTGAGGTCACTGTTCCGGGATTTAAGCTCTTCCACAACGTCCGCCCAGTCTGCCCATTCGGTCTTTTTGCCTTTTGCCGCGCCGAGAAAGCTTTCACCCTTGTTTACCACAGCTTTTGAGTAAACTCTGCACAGCGGGTGCAGTTTCTCATACTCGCTTCCGTATTTTTTTAATACTTCAAGAAACCTGTCGTTGTAGCAGTCCAGACCGTCCCGGTTGACATGGCGGCTGATCTCGACAGCGTTCATTCCGTCCTCACGGATAACCTGTGCAACGATCGAATACTTCTGTCCGATTTTTACAGGAACACCGTGGTCAAGCTGAGTCTTGTGGAATCCGGCATAATCGAACGTCACCTCGGCGGAAGCGGACGCTGTTCCGTCGGTGGGGGAAGTGCTTTCGTCATTCAGCAGGTACATGGTGTATTTCACCGTGCAGTTGGGAGTTGCGGTGGTTATACCGACTGTGCGTATGATCTCGTCATTTGCGGCGGTGAATATGTTGGCCATATATACGTCGCTGTCAACGGCGGTTTCCGCTAAACATTCAGTAGGGATATAATCGTATATCTCTGCGGAGGATACGGTGTACGGGTCACTGCTGTCCGCAAAATCAAAGCTTATGCCGCCGTTGAGGCTCTGATCGTAGTAGGAGATGTAGAAGTAGCCGCTTCCGCCGCTGCCCCACATCTCATAACTGCCGAGATCGTCCGAATCGCTGCTGCCCCAGCTGTTTTTTGCGATCCACGCTCCGTTTCCGCCTATAGTGCGGTTCGGATCGTTGAAGTATTTTTTCGGGAAAGTATCGTCATAACCTACAATAGTTACTATATGATTCGCCGAAACTGCGCGGTTCACAGAGTAGCGGTTGCCTGCATCGTAGTAGGTATCGTAAACATACTGCGCCCATATTTCCGAATCGTCGAAATAGTACGCCGGGGAGCCGTCGGATTTGTAGAATCTCATAAAGCCGTCTCCCTCGACCTGATCTCCGGGCATTGACTGATCGGCATAAATGTCGGCGCTTACGGCTCTGCCGGAAAGAAGCTCTTTCTTTATCGCGTTGATACCGGCCGGATTGAAGATGTATTCCATGTCATCGTTGGTAAGGTATGTGGGCGGCAGGTAGTTGGCATTTTCAAGATCATATCTGCTGAACCGCAGATCGTCGTCGAGTGACCAGTCGCCTTCCGGGGATCTGCATATATACGAATCATAGTATAACCCGGAACCGTCGAAATCCCACAGGTTCCGTATTCCGAGATCAGTGACCTTTTTCAGCTCTTTTCTGTATTCGTCCTCTGTGATCGAATCGGATTCCAGCTTGATGTCGTAGTTTACCACCACGCCGTCATTGCTGAGTCTGTACACGACGATCCATGCGTAGTATGTGTCGGAATCGTTGCGGTACTGCGCGTCGCTCTCGTAAACGGGTCCCAGACCCAGCGAGAACAGGGAAGCGGTGAATCCGCTGTATCCGCCCTCGTTGTAATAGATCTGCGCCTTTCCGGAATCGGTCTTTTGCTTTTTCGCGTTGAGATTATAGTTCCCTTCGCCTTCCTGTGAAGCGGCGGTCAGGGATTCTTCCGATACCGGAGTGGTGTAGAACCATGCAGGCTGTCTTTCCGAGAGATCGTACCTTGCTTTTTCCTTGTCGGACATGGTGTTGAAGTCCGCGCCGTGTTCGTAGGCAAGGCTTACTTCAGCCGCCGCGACGCTTGCGAAAGCCCAGCAGGTGTTGAACGGATTCTGGCTTTTGACGGGAGAAACATAGTTTTTGCCGTCAACGTCGCGGAGATCGAATTTTTTCGGCATCCCGCCGAAATCGATCACGGGATCGTCAACGACATAGTTGTAAATGTCCGGGTAGTCAAGGTAGCAGGTGAGGTAATCCATAAAATACGCATCGTGCAGTTCGTCGTCTTTGTGTATAGCGGCAATGACGTTTCGCACCGCCTTTGTGAAGCTGCTCTTTGCCTGTGCGGAAACAGTGAATGAAAGCGCAGTCGTAAGCGCTGCGGCAATTGCGGCAGCTCGCTTCATGTATGTATTCATGTTTGTCCTCCGTAAGCGTTATTTCAATACATTCATTATAACCGAATCCGTAAAGTTTGTCAACATCGGATATAACAGATATACGGCATTTTATAGTTGACATTTTACAAAAAACAGTGTATAATGTTAATAAGTTGAGTGAACTTGACTATAGACTATACCGCGCCGGGTGATCTGAACTGTCTCAGGAGCGCAGCATTTTCCGGAGCGGCGCGGGATATAGCCTGTAATTTGATTAAAAGGGGGCATTTATATGCTTGAACTTATCGAACAGAAGAAAATGAAGAGATCCGAAGCGGACGAGGAGCTTTCGCAGATGCAGACGAAGCTGATAGACCTTGCAAACGCGGTCAAGGCTGCAAAGATCCCGGTTATCATCACGATCGACGGCTGGGCTGCGGCAGGCAAGGGGTCTCAGATAGCAAAGCTCATAAAGTATATGGATCCCCGTTTCTATAATGTCGAGCCGATACGGATACCGAATGAGCAGGAGAAACGCAAGCCGTGGCAGCACCGCTACTGGATGAAGCTGCCGAAGCAGGGCGAGTTTCTGATACTCGACGGAAGCTGGTTCAGCGACACGGTGAAATCCTATATGCACGGAACGATAAACAAGGAGCAGTACAAGCGCCGTATCGAGGATATCAACGTTATGGAGCGTCAGCTTCATGCGGACGGGTATCTGATAATCAAGCTGTTCCTGCACATCACGCAGAAGGAGCAGCTGAAGCGGCTCAAAGCGCTGGAAGCCGACGAATTCACACGCTGGAGAGTTGACGATCACGACTTTGAGAACAACAGTCACTACGACAAGCGGTTCAAGCGTTTCGACAAACTTCTGGAAGCAACAAACACAGAGGTCGTGCCGTGGAATATAATCCCTGCCAACGAGAAACTCACCGCGCAGTATGAGATCATGCGCATAGTCACCGAAGCTATCGAGGGCGCAGTTGCCGCAAAGGAAAAGGGTGAGGAGTACATAATGCCCGCGCAGTTCAAGCCCCACAGCGACGCGAGCAACTACAGCAGACCTTACAAATTCAACATTGTGAAAACAAAGAAGCTCTCCGAGATAGACATGAACAAATCACTTACGGAGGAGCAGTACCGCCGCAAGCTGAAAAAGTACCAGAACCGTCTGTTTGAACTTCAGAATATTTGCTATCAGCGGAAGATACCGGTGGTGATCGCATACGAGGGCTGGGACGCCGGCGGAAAAGGCGGAAACATCAAACGTGTGGCTTCCGCGCTGGATCCCCGCGGATATGAGGTGAAACCGATAGCTGCGCCGGAACCCTCCGAGCTTGCCCGGCACTACCTGTGGAGATTCTGGAAACGGCTTGAAAACGACGGTCACTTCACCATTTTTGACCGTACATGGTACGGGCGTGTAATGGTGGAGCCTATAGAGAAGATAACTCCCGAAAAGCGCGCGTTCATGGCGTACCTCGAAATAAACGAGTTCGAGCATCAGCTTACCGACTGGGGCGCTGTAGTCATAAAGTTCTGGATAAACATTGACAAGGACGAGCAGTACCGCCGTTTCAAGGAGCGTGAGAATACCCCGTCCAAACAGTGGAAAATAACCGACGAGGACTGGCGCAACCGCGAGAAGTGGGACGAATACGAAGAAGCCGTGAACCGTATGATAAAGCTTACCTCCACCGATTTTGCGCCGTGGACGGTGATCGAGGGCAACGATAAAAAATACGCGCGTATCAAGGCTCTGAAAACGATCTGCGACAGACTTGAAGAGCGGCTGGGTATCTGATCCCTCGTCGGTCCGGCACGCCGGCGTTGCTGAGCGTCTGAGAGTATAACAGCAAGGAAACAGCAGACCCGGACAAACGGATCTGCTGTTTCCTTGTTTTATGAAGAAATCACCTGGACTGCAAGCTATGCGGTCAAATCCGGCACAGTTTTCTCTCTCATTTCATGCTGTTATATCTCTTGACCGGTCTTTCAGCCGCTTACTTTATCGAGTTTCTCGTTTGCGGTATCAAGCAGAGTCTGAAGCTCGTACTTGATCTCCTCAACGGTCTGAGCCCACGGAATACCCTGATTGTAGGTTTCCTTTGAGGGGTTGAGTACGCAGTCGTAAACATCGTCATTGACGGCCTTGAAGTATTCAAATACAGGGTGCTGTTCGGTGAGGTCACGGGTCGTGAGAAGCATATCGTACATTTCCTGCGTCCAGCCGTAATCATCAAATATCTGAGCCTGTTCGATCTCCTTGACCTTTTCGTTGTCACGGCAGATCATCTCACAGTTGAGATATGCGGCAACTCCCTCGGGATTCTTTGCGCCCATAGGTATCGAGTAACCGTTGATTATGCTGGGCAGATAGTATGCGTCGGCATCGGGGCAGCGCGGCATGGGAACGAACATTACGTCCTCGGGATCGCCGAATACCGCTTTGTTGTCGGGTTCAAACAGAACATAAGCGCCCTGCGGATAGAACAGCGTCTTTCCGGAAGCTATCTTCTCCGGGTGTACGGACCAGCCGTATTCGCTCTTCGGCACAGGCAGGTCATTGCGCTTTAAGTTCAGCATATAATCCTGAACGGCAACTATGCTCGGGTGGGAAAGATTGCTTACCAGCTTGCCGTCAACGTAGTCAACATAAGGAACACCCGATGTTACCGCAAACGCGTTTTCAAATTCCCAGCCGTCGATACCGAACTTCTCGTCGGGTCTGCTGCAGAACTTTGCCATCATGTCGTAGAATGTATCCCATGTCCAGTTGTCCTCGGCAAGAAGCTGTGCGGGATCGTCAAGCCCGTTCTCCTCGATCGTCTTTCTGTTGTAGATAACGACTACACCCGCGTCAGTGGAGGTCGCGCCCACATAGTGCCTGCCCTTGATGCTGAACATATCGTTGACGTGCTTCATGGGAGCCCAGAGTTCGGAGTCGAAATCCACATAAGCGTCCATAGACTGGAACTTTCCGTCGATCACGTTTCCGGGGAAGATATCGAGGTCGCCCGCGCTGAACATATCCGGCGCGTCGTCGGCAAGTACGAGCGTGGAAAGCTTGTCATAACGATCGTCCCACGAGCAGAGCAGGGATTCTACCTTTCCGCCGCATTTGGTCTCGAACATTTCCAGAGCAACGCCCTTGGGCTTGCCGGCAGCCGGGTTCAGATCGAAGTTTGCGAGAAGCTTGATCGTGCCGTTTTCAAGTACCGGAAGATCGGTCTCGATCTCCTCTATCGCTGCTTTGTCCTCCTCCTTCAGCGTTGCGGGCGGAGTTGTTGATGAGGTCTCCGGTGCCGCAGTCACTGCACCTGACCCCTCTGTTGCAGCCGGTCTTGAGCTGCCGCCGCACGCGCCTGCCGTAAGAACAAGAACTGCTGCCGCAAGAGCAGCCGGTATCTTTTTATTCATCATAACAAAGTCCTTTCTGTCTTAGTTTCCGTAGCTTCTGTTATGATTATATCAAAAACCGGTTTTGCTAAATATCATTTTTTTAACTTTTACTGCAAATTTTTGTTGCGTTTTAGCCGCAGGTGTGATAATATATTGATATAGTATGCCGGACTCTGCGTGATGCGCCGCAGATACAGGAACAGCAGGACGAGCGGAACAGGAGGGTAAAATGCCGGAAAAATCGGATATGAAAAAGATGCTCTCGGAGGTTGAATTCCGCAACCGCGAGTATATGATAACTCACCTGTCCTACGACAGGGAAATGGAGTTTTATCAGAGCGTCAAAATGGGCAATGTCGAGGAGACCATGAAGCTGTTCAAGCCGCTTTCCAGCGAGGGTCTCGGTAAGCTCAGCGAGGACAGTCTGCGCAATCTGAAATACCACCTTGTAATAACAATAGCGTTCATAACCCGTTACTGCATAGAGGGCGGTCTGAATATGGAAGAAGCTTACAATCTCAGCGATATCTACATTCAGCGTGTGGACAAATGCACGTCACAGGAAGAGGTACACTCCATTCACCGGGAAGTCGTGGAGACCTACGTTCAGCGAATGAACAAGCTTCATCGCAGCGGAGTTCTGTCGCGTTCCGTAATAACCTGCATAGATTATATATATGATAACCTGCATTCGAGGATCACCCTCGACGATCTTGCGGATATCACAGGGCTGAGCGCGCCGTATCTGTCAAAGCTTTTCCACCGTGAGACCGGCGTTACGGTAAAGCAGTACATACTTCGCAAAAAAGTGGAAGCTGCCGAAAACCTGCTGAAATTCTCGGATTACCCGTGTTCAGCGATATCGCAGTATCTGGGTTTCGGCACGGAGAGTCATTTCATTTCGGTGTTCAAGAGCTTCACCAAGATCACGCCGAAAGAGTACCGGGAACGTTTCTTCCGCACCCGCAAGGGCGACAGGGGAAGCTGGGGAGAGTCTGAGTAAATTTGTGATATAAATATTAAAAACCGGATATCGGTTTTATCTCTTTTGTGGTATAGTATAAGCAAGGAAGGGGCAGGATACCCCGATATATCACGAAAGGAAGCATTTACTATGAAATTTACAAAGGTTATCACAGCAGCAGTTCTCTCCGCAGCAACAGCAATGACATTTGCGGCAGGTGCGTCCGCATACGATCTCAACAAGGATCTCAAAACCGGCTGGAGCGCAAGCGTAACTGTCCCCGGCGAGGAGTTCGAGGAAGCAACCACCGATTCCGTGTTCACCATCACTTTCACGGCTGACGCGTCCCTTGCCGAGAAAGACGGACACAATTACTGGTGCATAAAGCCCATGATAAACGACGAGGGCTGGCCGTTCATCGACACACTCGTAGGTCCCGCACTTTCCGACGGCGGTGATTCTTACCCGGTTGATCCCGAGCAGACAGAGCTGAAATTCACAATTCCCGCCGCTGAACTTGAACATCTCCAGACCGCAGGTATGGCGATCATGGGACATGGTGTTACACTCGGAACAATAACATTCTCCGATACCGATACTCTCCCGGCACCTGCAGAGGAATCCGCTCCCGCAGAGGAATCCGCTCCCGCAGAGGAAGCTGCACCGGCAGAGGAAGCCGCTCCCGCAGAGGAAGCTGCTCCCGCAGAGGAAGCTGCTCCCGCAGAGGAAGCTGCTCCCGCAGAGGAAGCCGCATCGGCAGAGGAAGCCGCACCGGCAGAGGAAGCTGCATCGGCAGAGGAAGCTGCACCGGCAGCAGATGTTTCTCCCGCAGTTGAAGAAACAGTCACAGCTGCTCCCGCAGCAGGCAATCCCGCAACAGGCGTTGAGGATCTTGTAGGTCTTACAGTTACATGGCTCGCTTCCGGCGGCGCTATGGTTCTCTCCCGCAAGAGAAAGTGATCGAGATTTTTTTCATAAAGTCCTTCTCAATAAGAAAACATCAGACCCGTTACCGTGCGGGTCTGATGTTTTTTATGATTTATCGCCTATGCTGCGCATTGGCAAACGGCGTATTTTTTTATTGCAAAATCATTTGAGATATGATATAATATCTCCGTAACAACTATACGGAGGAACTGCAAATGAAAACTATCATAAAAAACACTGCCGCGGCTCTTGCGGCAGCAATGACACTCATCACCGCAGGCTGTAACAAGACGGAGACAGTCAGTGATACTACGGCTTCCGAAGCTGCCGTAACGGATACTGCATCCGTTTCCGCGGCAGACGCGCACATTTACGTTGAGGGAACAAAGTTCATGGCTGACGGAAAGGAGATCTGGTTCAGCGGCTGCAACACGCCGTGGTTCAGATGGAACGACTTTGACGGTAACATGGACGAAGCCGTGTGGGACAAAACATTCTCCGATCTCGCGGCAGACCATATAAACTGCACGAGGATCTGGGTGAACTGCAACGGCGATTCGATCGTGAATGTTGACTATGACGGTGAGATAGATCATGTGAACGATGCCCACTGGAGCGATCTCGACAAGCTGTTTGCGATAGCGGAGAAGTATAAGGTGTATGTTATGCCGACGCTGCTGTCCTTTGACCACTTCAAGCACAGCGACTGGCAGGCTTTGCTGAGATCGAAGGAGTTCTGCGATCAGTACGCCGAGATGTACGTTGAGGAATTCTGCCGCCGCTACGGGGACTGTGAATACATCATGGGCGTTGACATAATGAACGAGCCTGACTGGGTATTCGAGAATGAGGAATGCGGACAGATAAGCTGGGACAATATTTCCTATCTTCTCGGGAAGTGCGCGGATACGATACACAATAACAGCCGTCTGCTGGTGACTGTGGGGACAGCGATGATAAAGTACAATTCCGATCAGATGGACGGCAACAAGGTCTCCGACGAGTATCTGCAGAAACTCACCGGACTTGACGGCGCGTATCTCGATTTCTACAGCCTGCACTATTACAGCTGGATGCGCCCGATGTGGGGATTTCCCTGCGGTATGACGCCGGAGGAATATCTGCTTGAAGCGGATCGCCCCTGCATGATCGGCGAGACTTCCAATGATGATGAAAAGGACTGCGGAATGACGCTTACGGAGAAATACAAGTCGATGTATGACAAGGGCTGGAACGGTCTGCTTGTGTGGATGGAACCGCGCAAGGACGAGGATCCGATGTGGTATCGCTATGACCTTACCCGCGAGGCGACAAACGCGCTGTATGAATACATTCCCGATTTGATCGATCCTCTCGGCGCGTGGGAAACTCTGTCCGACGCGGCGTAAAGCAGACATATTACCGAAGCCGCACGCTGATAAGCCGTAACTATGACTTGATACGGCGAGATCACGAAACGTATCTGCCGAAATATAAACACCGCATCCGGAATAACCGGGTGCGGTGTTTTGGCAAATTATTTGATAACGAACAAATCCGAAAAACCTGTAAGATCGAAGATCGCCTTGACCGAATCGTTCATGTGCTTTATCAGGACATGACCCTCATCTGACGCAACTTTTTTCTGTGCTTTCAACAGGACTCTGAGACCTGCCGATGAAATATATTCGACATTGTTGAAATCAAATTCTATCTTTTTGATCCCGGAAAGATTATTGTCAAGGTAGCTTTCAAGTTCGGGAGCGGCGGTGCCGTCGATCCTGCCTGAAACCGAGACCTTGAGAACTTCTTTCCTTGATTTTCCGTCTATTACCATTAAAGCTCCTTGGAAAACTGCAAAGTTTAACGTTATTCTATGTTGAGGATATCAACGAATCCTGTTACATCGAATATTTCCATAATTGTTTCGTTAGCGCCGGTAACTTTCATATTACCCTGCTTGTTCATTGTTTTCTGTGCTGAAAGCAGTACGCGCAGTCCTGCGGACGATATGTATTCAAGACCGCTGAGATTGAAGATAAGCGAATCAACGCCGCCAAGCGATGTCTTGAGTTCAGCTTCAAGCTCGGGAGCTGTGGAAGTGTCAAGTCTGCCTTCAAGTCTGATCTCAAGTTCTGCACCGTTCTGATTTTTGGAAATTGTCATTTTAATACGCTCCTTTGAATGATATTGTTTTGTTTTCCGGATCCGGAAGATTCGTTCCGGCAAAGAAACCGCACCGGTGAGATCCCGGCATAGGCTCCTTTATATATGCTCATTATGCTGCGCTGTCAAAAACGCTCATAATGGAGTCAACAAGTCCCGGGACAAACCATTGGAGATTACGCCTGTCGAAAATGCCGAAGCGCTCATCGCCCTTGTAGTAAGCTCCGTTGTCCCACCATACGCAGGGTATGCCCGACTGTTTCGCACGGTTCAGGTAGTAAGCCGCCCATTTTTCGTTTTCGGCATCATTTCTTGCGAAGTCGTCGCCCACGGTCTTGCTTACAGCGCCGTATTCGGTTATGATAACGGGTATATCTTTTGATGTGAAGTAGCTGTCAATGGTATCGAACACCGCGTCAACCTGTTCGCCCACGCTTTCATCGAAGCTGTAAACCTCCCAGTCCGAGTTGGAATGGTATGTGTAGTTATATGGTGTGTAAGCGTGAAGTGAAACTATGATATGCGGATCATCGGGGATCTCCAGAGCTTTCAGTGTGGGGTCTGCCACCGCAGCGGCGAACGTTGTTATCAGCAGCGCACGCACGGAGTTGTTTCCGCCGGTTGCCCTTACCGTATCGACAAAGGTCTTGTTAAGCGTATTCAGAGCCGCTCTTCCGTCTTTCGTTCCGCCGCTCCATTCGCCCTTTCCTCCCTCTACACGGGGTTCGTTCAGTCCCTCGAAAAGCAGGTGATCGCCGTAATCCGCGAAACTTTCCGCGATCTGCGTCCACATTGTCTCAAAGCGCGGCAGGAAACTGTCAAGTTTTTCCGTTTCCGGTATTATCCACGATGTTTCATGGTGGGAGTTCAGGATAACGAACATACCGTTGTCAAAGGCATAGTCCACGACTTCGTGTACCCGGTCTATCCACTCCTGCTCGATGTTTCCGGCTTCGTCCATGTGTTCATGCCATGTGGTGGGGATCCGGATAACGTCAAACCCGGAATCCGCAACGAAATCTATCATCTCATGCGTGGTATAGGGGTTACCCCAGGAAGTCTCCTTGCCGCCGAGGGAATCGAAAGTATTGCCGAGATTCCAGCCGGTCTTCATTTCGGCCACAAGCTCGCGTGCGGAGATATCCCTCATCTCGCCGTGATCTGTGACCGGTGCGGATCCCTCCTGCGATGTTGTTCCGGACGCTGCTGCTTCTGCGGTATCCTCACTGTTTCCGGTGTTCTGCGTGTTTGTACATCCGCCAAGGAACACCGAGAATGCCATGACGGCACCCAAAACACGTTTGGTATGTTTCATGCGGCAATCCTCCCTGTACGGATATCATTATGGAACCTCTGAAAACAGGACCGCGGCATGATAGGAGCCGGCGATCGCCGGAATACGCCGGTTGGGATCTTCGGAGGTTACCGTTACTTATACAGTATAGCACATTTTTCAGTTCATTGCAAGTGTTTTTCTGATAAAAAAAAGGAATCGTGTTTATTTTACGGGCAAACTGCTCAAAAAGGCAGTCTGTTTGCACTCAAAAGTCGTTAATATCTATATAGAATCGGCAGTGAGGCATAAAATGCTTGACAAAACCAGCCTGTTGTGGTATAATTTCACCGGACTTTGCACGGAGGGATCTTCCGCGCGTTTCCGTAATAATATAGTAAATATACGATCCAAGGAAAAGGAGCTACAAATGAAAAAAAGAATGATCGCAATTGCGGCTGCGTGCGCGCTTCTTACTGCTGCGGGCTGCAATAACAATGCCGGCACCACGGCAGCAACTACCGAAGCTGCGGCAACAACGACAACCGCCGCTGCGGCAGCAGAACCGGCGGCAGAGGGCAAGATAACGGGCGATCCCATAAGCCATGAAGACTACATCGCGGCTGATGTGGAAACCGAGGTCATCGTTGAGACTTACGTTCAGGGCAAGCAGTCCTGGTGGGAGGACAACGGTGTAGGCAAGGCATCCTTCTATGCGCAGAACAATCCCGAGGGCGGCTATTTCTTCTATGAAATGCCCTGCACAAAAGAGGAGTACGATCAGATCGTTCCCGGCACAAAGCTGAAAGTTCACGGTTACAAGGCTGAATGGTCCGGCGAGATCGAGATCATAGATACCGAGTTCGATATCATAAGCGGCGATACGTTCATTGCTTCGGCTGAGGACGTGACCGGTCTTCTCGGCAAGGACGAACTGGTGGATCACCAGAACGAACTTGTTTCTTTCAAGGGTATGACCGTTGAGGCAGCCAATGACGAGGGTGCTGCTTTCATGTACAAGTATGACAACTCCGGTTCCGACGGCGATGATCTGTACTTCAACGTATCAAAGGACGGCACGACTTACACTTTCACTGTTGAAAGCTACCTCTGCGACAAGGACTCCCAGGTTTACAGCGATGTCAAGGCGCTTAACGTGGGTGATGTGATAGATCTGGAGGGCTTCCTTTATTGGTACAATGGCGCTAACCCGCACATTACCTCGGTTTCTAAGGCGTAAGCATTTTTGGGATAACTGTTCCGAAATGAGAGAGGACTTTTCCGTATGGAAGAGTCCTCTTGCTGTTACTGCACCCGCCAAGGTGATGATGCAGTCTCGGCTGAGCTTGAAACCATGTTTTTTGAAAAAAACTATTGCTAAACTGCACAAATTATGGTAGAATACTATAAGAATGACGGTGATGAACCGTTGTATTTGAGAAACTTACAGGAGGTAACTCAATGGAAAAGAATGAAAGAGCCGCGGTTGACAGCGTACCGGCGCTTGAAGCCGAACTGAAACGTGTCAGGGAAGCTCAGAGAAAGTATTCCGTATTCACGCAGGAGCAGGTGGACAAGATTTTTCTTGCTGCCGCGTCTGCCGCAAACAAGGCACGTCTGCCGCTGGCTAAAATGGCTGTTGAAGAGACAGGCATGGGGGTTGTCGAGGATAAGGTCATCAAGAACAACTACGCTGCCGAGTACATCTACAACGCTTACAAGAATACAAAAACCTGCGGGGTCATCGAAGAGGACAAGGCATACGGTATGCAGAAAATTGCCGAGCCTATCGGCGTGATAGCCGCTGTCATTCCCACTACCAACCCTACCTCCACAGCGATATTCAAGGCGCTGATCTCTCTAAAGACACGAAACGGCATTATTTTCAGTCCTCACCCCCGTGCAAAGAAAAGCACTATCGAGGCTGCTCGGATAGTATATGAGGCTGCCGTAAAAGCAGGCGCTCCCGAAAACATCATCTCGTGGATTGACGCGCCAAACCTCGATATGACAAACCTTGTAATGAAAGAAGCCGACATTATTCTCGCTACCGGAGGTCCCGGCATGGTAAAAGCTGCGTATTCCAGCGGCAAGCCGGCTCTCGGCGTGGGCGCGGGCAATACTCCGGCGATAATTGACAAGTCGGCGGATATCGTGCTTGCGGTAAATTCCGTGATCCATTCAAAGACGTTCGATAACGGCATGATCTGTGCTTCCGAGCAGTCGGTCATCGTGCATAAGGACATATATGACGAAGTAAAGCGTGAGTTCGCACAGCGTGGGTGCTACTTCCTCAAAGGCGACGAAACGGATAAAGTCCGCCGTACCATTATCATAAACGGAGCGCTCAATGCGAAGATCGTCGGTCAGAAAGCCGCGAAGATAGCGGAACTTTCCGGAGTGACCGTTCCCGCAGGCACAAAAGTGCTTATAGGTGAGGTCACAAGCGTGGATATCTCCGAGGAATTCGCACATGAGAAGCTTTCGCCGGTTCTTGCAATGTACCGCGCGGAGGATATTCACGACGCATTCAACAAGGCTGAGCGCCTTATTGCGGACGGCGGCTTCGGTCACACCTCCTCGATCTATCTGAACGAACACACCGAAACGGAAATACTCGACGAGTTCAAATACCGCATGAAAACCGGACGTATTCTCGTTAATACCCCCTCGTCACACGGCGGAATAGGCGATCTCTACAACTTTAAGCTTGCCCCCTCTCTGACCCTCGGCTGCGGCTCATGGGGCGGCAACAGCGTAAGCGAGAATGTAGGCGTGAAGCACCTGCTCAACATCAAGACCGTCGCGGTAAGGAGAGAGAATATGCTTTGGTTCAGAGCACCCGAAAAGGTGTATATAAAGAAAGGCTGTCTGCCGGTCGCACTTGACGAACTCGGCACAGTCATGGGTAAGAAACGCGCATTCATCGTCACCGACAGCTTCCTGTACGGTGCGGGATTCACAAAACCGATAGCCGACAAGCTTGACGAACTTGGGATCGTGCATGAGACGTTCTTCGATGTTGAACCCGATCCGACTCTCGACAGCGCACAGAAAGGCGCTGCGCTCATGACCTCGTTCAAGCCGGACGTTATCATTGCTGTCGGCGGCGGTTCCGCAATGGACGCGGCGAAGATAATGTGGGTACTGTATGAGCACCCGGACGCGGATTTCAAGGATATGGCAATGCGATTCATCGACATTCGCAAGCGCGTCTATACTTTCCCGAAAATGGGTGAAAAAGCGTACTTTGTTGCAGTCCCCACCTCTGCCGGAACCGGCTCGGAGGTAACTCCGTTCGCGGTCATCACCGACAAGTCTGACGGCTGCAAGTACCCGCTTGCGGACTATGAACTGCTGCCGGATATGGCGATAATCGACACGGATATGCACATGACAGCGCCGAAAGGACTTACCGCGGCATCGGGTATCGACGCGGTAACTCATGCTCTCGAAGCTTATGCTTCGGTAATGGCGACCGACTATACAGACGGACTCGCGCTCAAAGCGCTTAAAACGATATTCGAGTACCTGCCCCGCGCTTACGACAACGGAAACGATGTTGAGGCGCGAGAGAAAATGGCGAACGCGGCAACAATGGCGGGTATGGCATTCGCAAACGCGTTCCTCGGTATCTCCCACTCCCTCGCTCACAAGCTCGGCGCGTATCACCACATTGCCCACGGTATCGCAAACGCTCTTGTCATCTGCGATGTGATGCGTTTCAACGCTTCCGAGGCTCCCGTGAAAATGGGTACGTTCTCGCAGTACGACCACCCGCATACCCTCGCACGCTACGCGGAAGTTGCGGACTACCTCGGTGTCGGCGGCAAGACCGACAGCGAAAAGCTTGAAAATCTCATAGCAGCCATCGAAAAGCTGAAAGCGCGTATCGGTATCAAGAAAACTATCGCGGATTACGGAGTTTCCGAAGCTGACTTCCTCGCAACGCTTGATGAAATGACCGAGGCTGCGTTCGATGACCAGTGTACAGGCGCAAATCCGCGCTATCCGCTTATATCCGAACTGAAACAGATGTATATGAACGCGTACTACGGCGGTGTGTTCAAGGAAACGGATATGCCGGACGGGTCACAGCTTTCCGCTGTTAATGCGGCTCCCGCAAAAAAGGCGGTACCGTCTGCTGCCGTAAAGCGCGGCAGAAAAGCAAACGCCGAATCGGCTCCGGTAAAGGAGTCGGTTTCCGCGGAACCGAAAAAACGCGGCAGAAAACCCAAGAACGAAGCGGCGGCTGAGACTGCGCCGAAAAAGCGCGGCAGAGCAAAGAAGCAGTAAGGAGTGAACGGATATGACACTTGATAAAGAAATAATCGCAAAACGCAAAGACAAAACGATATATCGTGACGGAAATCTTTGTCTGAAAGTGTTTGATGAGGGCTGTCCCAAGCATGGGATACTGAACGAAGCGCTGAATCAGGCGCGTGTTGAGCTTACAGGGCTGAATATCCCCGCTGTGCGCGAAGTCATAACAATTGACGGAAAGTGGACGATAGTGTCGGATTTCATTGAGGGTGAAACGCTCGCTCACCTCGGCGAAAAGCACCCGGAAAAGCAGGATGAGTATATGCAGATGTTTGTTGATCTGCAAATCGACGTGCTTTCTCACAAGTGCCAGCTTCTCGGACGGTTAAAGGACAAGATGCACTCGAAGATATCCGCATCGTCGTTCCCCGCGACAGTGCGGTATGATCTGCACACCACGCTTGAATCCATGCCCAAGCACCTTAAACTCTGCCACGGCGACTTCAACCCGTCCAATGTGATTATCACGAAAGACGGCACGCCCTACATCATAGACTGGGCGCACGCCACACAGGGCAACGCTTCCGCAGACGCGGCGAGAACATACCTGCTGTTCTGCCTGCACGGCGGGGAAGCGCTCGCAAAGAAGTATCTCAGCCTGTTCTGCGAAAAGACCGATACCGCACTCCAGTACGTTCAGAAGTGGATGCCGATAGTTGCGGCTTCACAGTCTGTCAAGGGCAACGAAGAGGAGCGGGAGCTTCTCGAATCGTGGGTCAACGTGGTTGATTATATCTGATGATAGCTGCAATAAAAAAATCCCCGTCAGCGGACTGATACCGCCGGCGGGGATCCTTTTATTGATCGTTGTTTCAGCTTTCGTCATTCTCGGACGCGAACTGGCTGGGGTGGCGTGTAAAGAAGTCAACGCGCGGCTCCAGGAATTTCAGCTTGTGGTCTTTGCCGTCCGTGAACTGCGCTATGCTGTCGAATATCTTGTCCCAGCTCCAGAAGCTTTCGTCAAGCTGCAAATATTCGAGTATCATTTCCGTGCCCTTAGGAGCCATGGGGTGCAGCAGCACCGCCGCCGTGCGTATCATGTGGAACACATTTATCAGCGTCCTGCGGCGAAGCTCATCGTCCTCGTTCTTGTCCGCGTCACCGAGGTTCTTCGCCATGTACTTGCTCGCCTTGCGGATATAGCTGTCGAGAACGTAGGTAGCCTGGTGGAACTCAAAGCGGTACATGAAGCGCTCATAGTCGAGTATCGCTTTCTTCGCGTCGGCAAGCACCTGCTCGTCGATATCGCCCACCGGCATCATTCCGTCGTAATACTTCTGCGTGGTGTAGAAGCAGGTGCGGATTATGCGGTTGAACACGTTTGAAAGCAGGAAACCGTCCTTTACCACCGGGTCGGGGTCGTCGGGCTGTGCGTTGGGGTTGAAAGGCTTCGGCATGAAGCTTACGCTGCGCTGACCGAGACCGAGACCGAGATAGTGCATACGGAGCTGTTCGGCAGTGTAGTAGTTAAGAAGTTCGTCCGCCATGGGAGGCTTCACGTCGCCTGAGCTGGAAGCTTTCTTGTCGAGGAAAAGTATGTGGTTGTTCGCGCAGAGTATCGGGAGCTGCATCTCGCCGTCCGGCGGGTCGGAGACGTTACCGTCCTTCCCCTGAAGCGCCATGAACATACCCATTTCCGC
>JAGAWN010000211.1 GCA_017941355.1 Ruminiclostridium sp.
AATCCCCCGAAAGCTTAACGATCTCAGCGAAATCATCGGGATCAAGGTGAGCGAGCCTTATCACAACAGCAGCGTCGTGATCACCCACAGGTCTAACAACTTCTCCGAGGAAGTTATCCGGGTCGCCAAGCACAAATCTGTTGAGGAGAGCCTTTACGCTCTCCCACTTGCAGCGGTCGGTACTGCGATAAACGCATTCATCGCTTTCGTCACGGATTGCAGGCTCATAAAGCCCGTCCATAGTCTTCGAGTATCTAAAAGAGAACAGTTCCCTTCAAACACAGCAGGTTTGCAAATCTCATCAACATAGCTACCGGGGATCTTAGTAACATTACCGTAAGAATCTACAAATACTGCAAAGTTTGCGAATCCAAAATCACAGCCAACACCATACCCTTTCTTTTTCTCGACACTTTCATCTGCCTTAAGTACGCTAACTACCTTTTTTAGTGACATATTTTTCCTTCTTTCTGCCCATCTGGGGCTTGTCCTGCTATTATTTACATTTTCGGGCGCAGGTCAGCCGAAAACATATTGTAACTTAATTTTGATATTAGTATGACTTTTCACGGGAGAATTGAATAACTATTGTCGCTTGTACACAGATTATTTTTACAAAAATAAAAATATCAGATGCAAGATAAGAAAAGATGCATCTGATATTATATTAATATAGTATATAATCCTGACAAAAAAGAAGAGCCACCCAATCATGGGTAGCTCTCGTATAGTGTTATCGAGGTATTACGGTCTGTCTGAACCGCTGTATTACCTTGCCACAAAGAATGTTATCTTCAGCAGAATAATCAACAGTTCCTTTGTAGTATTTAATTCTTACTTTGTCAAGACTCAAATATAAAGTAGTCCCTAATTTAATCTGGGATTAAACTGTAATTTGCTAAACAAGCAGGGTAATTTTTTGACCCACTATGCATATTTCCATGTTCCCTATCGAACCATGTGGACTGTAAAAATGAAAATCCCTATAAAATAGGGTCGAAAAATTAGAAAATTACATAGCGTTTTTGCGTTATATGCGATAAGTCCGTTTCGCAAAACAGCATCAGTACACGGGTTAGGTGTTTTGGACAAGCTACAGTTTTTCCTACAAAGGGTAGGATAATTTGTAATTTTGTAAATTCATTTTCGTAGTGAGGTGTTATGCGGATAGGAGAAAAGTGCATACAAAACGGTAATTTTTTGACTTCTTTTTCCTTAATCTTTGATATTTGCCACAAGAATCACTGTAATTGAAGTTGAGATTGAGAATACACCTGATATCATGAGCCTGACTATTGCAACCTTTGGGTTGATGACTATGACTGCAAACCTCTCATTGACGCTCGATTCACACTTTGTTAGATTGTATTGATAAGGCAAACAATATTTCAAAAAGCAGACAAGCTATAATATTACCTGTTCTGTATGTTGGGTGGGGGCAAAGTGCATAACCCCCCCTAAGGTCTAATTTTGCAAAATTACAATGCTCTCTTTAGAAAAGAAGGAAGAAAAAATTAAAGACCTTAAAAATCACGCCCCACACGCTTGCACGACAAAATCCCCACAAACAGGCATTATTAAAGCATTTCCACACAAACGGCGCGATAAACCGTACATAGCAAAAACGACCTCAAAAACCAGCAAAAGCGTATGTGGACACGGGTTGAGAAATCAAAAATTAGAAAAATCAATACAGTATTTACTACCAATAGATAGGACTAAAAAGTAATCTGCTAAACACCCAAAACGGCGATAAAAACGAAGAAAGGAAAGCAGAAAGCGCCCTTATTTCTCCATATTTTCTAAATAAAAAAGACAAGAAAACAATGCGGAAAACACTTCTGTTTGTATGGCAGGTAGTAGCCGAAGTAACGATATCCCCGGTGCGAACCCAAGAAAGAGGCAAGAAAGCTCCTATGAAATAGCGCCGATGCTCTTATTCGGAACAAATTCCGCACCCTTCCAAAGAGAAATCCTACTAATCTACTATGAATAAATCTCTACCGCCTCGTAAACAGCTGTCTATAGCAGAGGTTCACGGGGAGAGATGCCCGAAAGCGGGGCAGTAAGACGCAGCTAACCGCAATCCGCTGTTAAAGACCCGTACACCTCTGTCACAGCGTGGGAAGACTACCCCTTACCTCATTCGTACATACCCTTTATTAAGCATAAAGAACATAAAAACGGAAGTAAATGAGAGTAAAGTACGAGAATATGAAGGGGTATATCCGCCGGGAAGGACGACATGTGTGGAAAAAGACACGGGAAAAGAGAAACGAAAGCCAGAATAAGCTCCCAAATGCCTGTACTAACTCCTAATGAACGTACATACACGCAGCGGCATGGGGATACTGCTGTAGTTGCTGGTGTACAGGGTGAGCAAGATGCTCCGACAGGCTTGTCCCTAATTTTTTAAAAGGGTGGGTTTCGTTTTGTGGCTATCAAAACTTCCCGATAAATTACTTACTGTTTCAGTGAATATAAGTAAAAAAGTTAAAAACACATCCGAAAAAAATTACAGTCCTATACATCGATTTATAGCAATATCGTTTGCTCTCAAAATCCTGTAAAAGGTAATATCTGCGGGCTTTTACAGTAATAAAACAGCGAAAACCTGTAATTTATCTAATTTTTTGATGCTATTTTTCTATTTTTTTAAAAATGAGCGCTATATTAACGAACACATAAGTCAAGGCTTCTCCTCATGGGTGAATAAATTGCAACCCGAAATCTGAAAAATTACTTTGTGTTTCGTCTTAATATAAAGCTAAACTTATTCTACTATTGTATAAACACTCCTATTTTTTAGGACAAAAGACAAATCTATAGTGGTGTCTTTTCCTTTATCTTTGCCGCCAACTACATGGACTTTCAGATGCGTGCCGTTTTGGTCTGATGCTATATCAAAAACTTTTCCAATAAATCCATCCTTACGCTTGATGGTTTTCCCAATATAACCTGAGTACACAGACATTCCGGATCTTTCGTGTTCATCATCTGATGGAATTGAAGGATTTATTTTTTTCCCGCTTTTGTGTATTTCTTCAGATAAACGAATCACTTCACGTATTTCAGCAAAATGAGTCTGAGTGAACCAAAGCTCATGATCATCATCTATTGAAAAAATGACATATTCTCCGTATTCTATTTCGTTATCTTTCTTTATGATAAACTCTCTGCGAAGCTTATCCATAATATCAGGGACAGCGCGCCATCTTCGGTACTCTGCCGCACAGTTTGGGCAAAGGCATAGATGAATAGGATCTAACTCAGTTTCCGGGTTTGGGAATATTTCTGTTGCTTCAAAGTTTGAGCAAGTATCATGACAAAGCTGACATGCAAACTTAAAGCGATTATTTCCTTCATATCGATACATATTCTGTAAATATGCTTTAGCTTCTTTAGGGCGATTGCTTACTCGAATACTTCTTACTCTTTCTTCATATCTAACAGGATCGGCATAAATAAGCATTTCTGCAACATGCTTTCGCAGAGAATCCCAGCTGCGTACATTGAATGAAGGAAATGGAAGTTGAGATTCTTCCTCTCTGTCCTCAATATCCCTAATACCACCATATTGTGCGTTTAAATCAGCCGTAGATATTCCATATCGTTGTTTTAATTCACTTTCAAAATATGCGTCAAGTTTCTCTTGAGAAACAGTCTTTTTTAAATCATCAATATCGTCTGCCTCTGTTCTTTTGAATCCGAGCAGTTTAAAAATATTGGAATCCGGTTTAATTCTTCCATATATTGTTGAACTTATATCGTATTTTGAAATTTCCTTTGGAGCGACGAGCTCCCCAGATTCTGTGAACAACCATTTACCATCCCAACCTCTCATACGCTCCCCACGAAGTATATGTATCATTTCGCAAGGCTCATCATCAAGATTTGGAACAGTATATCCACTGATGTACACACATCCACATAGGCAGGATTCGTTAGCTACAAGCGATTTTATTATGATTTGCGATTTCAAAATAGCGTCTTTAGCGGTAGGATGTTCAGAAATATATATCAGCACTTCCTTCAAGGCATCTAATGATAGTTTCCAGCGAAAATCCCCATATGTCCACCACTCAGGTGACTTTCCACGTGCTCTGGTTTCATATGTACCTCTAACAATATTACCACCGATTAATAAGGATGATTTTACGCCAAGATCAGCCATTTTTATAATCTCTATTCCGTTTGAAACATAGTATTCCAAATCGACAAAGCTTACATTCTGCCTTGTATTACGGTAATACGCTTCAATATTGATTCCATCGGAAGTTATTGGTAAGAAAATACGTGTGTAATATGTGCTACGCATTTCACCGTCAGAGCAACGTAAAAGAATCGTTTCACGAATTATTCGTGAAACTTCCTCTTCATGTTCTTCATGTTTTTTATATTTAAGTAGTGTTTTAATATCCTCTATATGCTGTTCTTCATCAAAAACATAGTTATTTTTATATCTTTTCTCTATGTCTCTGATGAGGAATTCATATTCATCGGGTTTCTGAAGGTGAAGAATGTCATCAAAGAAATGTCGGCATTTTTCATATATATTCTTATCTACAAAATGGATATCTGCATTTTTAACTTTTGATAATGGCAAGAATACATTAGAAATATATGTTTTTCCTTCTCGCCGATAAGGCGCAACAAATACACCTACTGCAGTTTTCACAATAGGTGCCGTTGCCAAATTTGATTCGCCTCTTGCTGTAGAAAATGCAAACGGTATATTCTCAAAAACGCTATAAAGATCAGCAAGCCAATCATCTGCCTGTTCAGGTAGGAATTTAGGATTATCTGCAATATATGTGCGTAAATCCTCAGGTCGCATGACTGGAATATCTAAAATATCGGTCATATACTCCAGAACTGGCTTATACTCCCGGTTGGTTTCCGTTAATACTGTCGGAAGCCAATAATATGGAGAACCATCATTTATCAAATGAGTAAGTTTGATATCAGTTAGAACATTCGCAAGTTTTTCCTGCCTTGAAATCATTGCATATTTTGCCAGGACATATTCTCCAGATCTACTTGGGAGAACAGGTGCCGTACTCAATAGTTCTCTTATTTCTTCATATAATGGCATAAATAAATCGAAAGACTCAAAACGATCCTCCGAGAGAGGCAGAGCCTTTATAAAGCTCATATTTAGTTTTCCGGAATCCTTTAATTCCAAGATCGTTTCACGAAGAAGAATTGCCGTTTCATTCGCCAGCATTATGTTGTCTTCATCTTCGGCTGGTATACTGCTTCTATTCGGAGTAGTCCGATAAGGTCCTTGAACTATAAAATCGAGTTTACTCTCTGTTTCTGTAGGAAAGTAAACGGATACATAAGGGCTTTTCGGTTTTATACAATTATACCTGCCATCTTTATCTACATTGATCGGAAATGCAATATCCACCGTTCGTTGAGCATATTTTTCAACATGGCGTGAAAACATCAGATACGAAATCGACTTTGTTGAATTTACTTCATTAGCTACTTTATTATCCAAGCCAAGCGCTGAAACAAGATAGCAATGATCATTTATCTTCTGCTTATCCAGTAAGTATTCACCTTTAATTGGTTCTTCACCAATTTCAATCTGATACTCGATCTGTTCAAGGCTTTTCATGAATAAAAGTGTTGTAATTCCAAGGTTTTGAAGCTTACGAGAAACAGTATCATTAAGTGATTTCAAATTAGAGAACCCAGAAAATGTCTGTCCAACGGCAAAGGGAAATACAAACCGAGTGGTATAGTCTTTAGGCATTGGCTCATCCGGGATATCTTCCGGGCGAGTAAAATCATTTATCTTTACTGCAAAAGGTATAGCATCACTTTTTATGCTGTCTCTATAGTGTTCAGGCGCACTATATAAAAGAACAGTATCACAAATACCATATACCGATTTAAAGCCAACCCCAAACTCACCTATTTGATTAAGATTATCAGCTTTATCTGATTTTCCGATGTCACATAATCCTTTAAGGTTGGTCGTTGTAAAGGGTCTGCCGTCATGTAACACTTCAAGCCTATCAGAATACTGTATAAATAGGATACTTTTAGCCTCAGCATCCTCGGCATTTTGAAGCAATTCATAGATGAAATGTGACTTGTCAGTATACAACTGAATAATTCGTTCCAATGCACGGCGCAGCATTCCGTCCTTATCCTGTGCTGTTCTGACCATATTGGCGATATTGCTCATAAATTAACCTCGCTTTATGTCAATAATCCCATTGGCTATCAAAGCAGTATGAATATCAGCACGAGCGGTTTGATCATTTATTTCATCAACCTTGATTTGATAATGCTCTGTCGCTGTATTAAGTTCACCTTGATACATTCTACGTATTTTTTCTTCAAAAGCATCTCTTATCTTTTGCTCCAATGTCCTTTTGCGATTGCGATAGCTGCTGCTGATACTTTCAAGCTTATAATTAGCTGTGCTTTGTATTCCGGCAATGTATGTTTCCTTCTCCTTTTGCCAAAGTGCAATGTGTCTTGCTTCAAGTTCAGCCCATATGCTTTTATCGATAGCCTTATGTATATTTGATGTATCTGCTTCCTGAAGAATATCTATGAGTTCAGACGCTATAATCTCATTTTCACATACAGGAACAACCTTGAACATAGTGTTCAGACCAACATAGCTCCATGTATATAAAGAGAAAGGATACGAGCCTTCCGGAAGGTCATCAGAGTAATAATCCAGATGGATATAGGACACATTACTGGTAGCATAATACTTAGCAGCTTGCTTTACCAATGGGTGCATTGGGGTTATAAAAAAGGCTCTGTGTTCTTTAGAAGCTGTTTCAGATATAAAAGTTATCCTGTGCAGGGGCTCAGACCCCTTAAGATAATTCTCCCATTTACGTTTTAATGATGATTTAATGTTTGATAACTTTCTGAAATCATCAAGGAGCATTTTTCGCGCTTCGTGGCTCAGTCGTATCTGCTTAAGTTCTGAGGCTCCAATTATATATTGTCCGTCACCGAGTCTGTCTTTCAGATAACGTTCAACCAATCTTTGAATATTCGCCGGAGACATCCACGGACTTTCAGCATCTTTTATCTCTTTGGCAGCTGTGTAGTTTGAAAGATCGAAGCCAAACAACGCTCTCTCTTCATCTTCAAGCTTGTTTAATTCCTGCATACGACGGATCTCATTATCCGCCATTTGCTCAAGTTTTCTTCTTCTTTCCTCATCAGTTAAAGCAGTACTTACAACGATCTGTTCTATCTTATTTCCAATTGTGCCAAGTACCTCCTCACATTCACCAATGCTGCGTTCGAATATTCCGATACGCAGCAGACACCGTGAATAAATATCAGCATCTACTGTATCTGCTGTAATAATGTTATAAATATTGACAGCCTCACTCTTTTGCCCTCTACGGTCTATTCGACCAATTCGCTGTTCTATTCTCATTGGATTCCACGGCAGGTCGTAATTGATCATTGTATCGCAGAACTGATAGTCCAGACCTTCAGAACCAACCTCTGTAAAAAGCAACATATCTAATGCGTCAGGATCATCTTTGTCGAGTTCAAATCTCTCACGCAGTGCTCTTCGATCATCATCCTTGATACTTCCATTTATCTGAGCTATGCGATAATTAAGGGCTTGCAATTTCTTTTCGAGATAATTAAGTGTATGTCTAAATGAACTAAACAGGATTATTTTGTTATTCTCCTGAGTCTGTTTCTCATCAATTATCTTAAGTATACTGTCAAGCTTTGGATCGTTATCCGGCAGCAAGTCTGCAAGTTCCAACACATGCTTTGCCAATGCAATCAGAGTTGAAGTTGCTTTTGCATCCAAATCATATTCTTCTATATCCAAATCAGGATCTTCCACCATTTGATCAAATCGTCTTGTAATAAGGTTGCGAATATGTGGAGCGAGTCCGAATATACAACTTGCTGCCTGACGACGAATTGTACTCATCATAAAGGGGATGCTGCGTACATTATGAAGTTTAGATAAGGCTTCATATTCAAATCTCAGAAGCTCATTATGAAGATCATACTGCTGAGACGTAAAGCTGGTTTCAACCGTGAATGAACGCCGAATACAAAAGTCCTGAATATCCTTTCTGCGAGTTCTATTAAGCATCATATTCAAACTATGCAGAGATTCAACATCAGTAACTAATTTAACCCTATCATCGCGGCTTATCTCGCGTTCTTCCAGTCTTTTTAAAACATCTGAATAAAGGGGATTTTTTTCTATAACATTTTCTCCCCATTGAGTAGACTTAACATTCTGTAACGCAGCAATTGTTGTTTCACGCCAGCCTTCCCCAGCTCCACGAATTGCATGGGAAGCTTGATAGATATACTCGTTCGGGCGAGACATCATCTGGAACACTTCCTTGTCAATGATAATATCCGGTCGAAGAAGGTTCATCAATGTAAACAAGTCATCATTACTTGTCTGAAGAGGGGTAGCTGTGAGCATTACCACGGCATCAGCGTGTTCACAGAAATAACGAACGCATTTGTAGGCATACGCTTTTTCTTTATCAAGGCTGCCATTGCGTATATGATGCGCCTCATCAACTATCACAAGATCAAAGTGAGGAGCTGGATCGAGGTCATTAAGACCGTACTGCCGCCCTCTTCGCTGATCTTCGCCTTCTAAAACCCGGCTGTCTAATATAGAATATGGGATAATTGCTTTATTATAGTGAACTGGCCACTCTTCATCCCGGTGTGTATCTGAAATAACCTGACGTAATGTAGTCCCGTCCAGCGGAATAAAGTCCTCATCAAATCTCCTCATCTCCAATTCCCACTTTCGCTCAGCAACCAATGGCTTGGGACATATAATAAGAATATTATCCAGTTCATTACGGGCTTCAAGCTCTTTTATAATTAGACCTGCTTCTATCGTTTTACCTACACCGACACTATCAGCAATAAGAATCTTTGGTTCGTCCGATTTGATCAGTTTTAAAGCTGGCCGGAACTGATAAGGAACAAAATCTATTCTTGCTGCGTTCAAAGAATATAGATTTCCGGCAGAGGGATTGTTTATCTCATAAGCCGTTAGATTACTTTGCAGAGTGTTGAGATCTATCCAGCTATAGGAAGGAGCAGAATCTATCTTCTGTATTTGACCCTCATAAAATGTCTTTGTTTCGCCATCTACAAAAACCTCATACTTTTTCGTTCCACTGACATCACTGATAGAAAACACCATACCTATTGTATCAGGACTTCCGGTCAGGTATACTTTATCCCTTTCGTGTATGTCATCAGATACAATAGAAGGTTCTTGGGCTTGAAAATTATCATTTTCTTTATTAAAAACAGCTGAAAAATCAGTATTTTCAATATCATGCTTGAGTTCGTTGATGCCCTGAGTGTATTTATTTGTCACCATAATTCCTTCAAAAAAGGAAAGAATAATGTCCAGATCTCTCAGAACAATATCTTTGTCAGTTATAGCTACGGAAAGGTGAGCCCAATTATTGCGGACTTTCATCATATCTCTTACACACTGACGCTCACGAGTAGGTAAATAAGCAAAAGATCGCATATCATACCATGATTTATCCGTCACGCGAAGCAAGGCAGCAAGATCAAGGTCATCCAACTTGGAGTATCCATTTTCTTCTGCAAATTGTCTTTGTATAACAGATAAGTTATCCATTACACATGTCTGCCACCAGTCTTCTCCCACTCGCGGAAGCATATTACTGAGCCAAGTGCATAGCTCCTTTGTGGCAATGTGTAAATATTCGTGTATTTTACTGACAATAGTCTGCTCGTTCATAATTATCTCTTTCTCAATGAGTTATTATTGAAAAAAACCATCACTCTCAAAGATATGATTTAATTCATCATTGCTCGCACAACGTGAAACCTTATCACGCACGGAACTCTTCGACATATCCAATCTGAAAGCTCTCTCTTTTCCTAAGGAGTCCTTTTGTATTCTTATAAGTTGGATACGCCCTACTCCGGGATTCTGCCTCGCATATTCTGCAAATCCCCTTGCTTTACCAAGATTGTCAACTCTGGTCGGATCATGTGGTTCCAAAATGTCAACAACATATTCCGAACCATCTTTACGAATGATAAGAAAATCAGGATATGTAGGTTTCTTCTCTCCGTCTATTTCATAGGGAATACACAGCGACCATGACCCCCTTGCCGGATTTCGAAGCCAGCAAACAAAATCTTCCTGCTTCTCCTCTTCAGCTATAACTTTACGCTCCCAGCCATTCAGATTGATAAGAGCGGTACCGGAATCATCAACAAACAGGTGGTTACTGTAAAGGGTACCTTCTGATTCGTGAGGGACACGGATTGTCTCAGGCACTCTGAAATTATGCTTACTGATTATATCTCCGTCTGATACAATATCATCATATTTTCTCTTGAATTTTTCCGGTAATGTAACTGTACGGCGACGGTTAGCATCATTCAGGTCATGGAATTTGTCTTTGGCATACTTATTCAAATTGCTCATACAATCGGCATTTGCAGCAAATATGATAACATGGATCTTAAGTTCGATAACGTCATCGGTATTATAATACTTGTTGACATAAGCATTTGCAACACCTTCATTACCGAGACGTGTTTCTGCAAGTCTGAACTGACGTTCAATATCCGTATCTGTAGTGGAGACCAGATCATAGACAGTATTGTTATCGATAGACTGACCAAATACATCAAATATTTGTGCGCTAAGTTTGAATTGCATTACCTGCCCAGCAAGATCGTCATATATACCCTGTGTCTTCAGGAGTTCTATATGAGCGTGTATTTCTTCTACTATTTCCGAGATAATTGCTTCTTTAGCGTCCATATCAATACGTGTCATTGTAAGGAAACGAGCTAACGCATACATAGAGCGCAGATAGTCTGTTATAAGCACCTTACGGACATTGTATGTAAGAAGTCCAGCATCGTTTATAGCCTTTACTACTGCTTCGCGGTCAATGTCTGACGGCTCTGGAACAGGCGCTGACGTTTCCTGCGGTTCTTCGGCTGGGTGCTGCTCAGGCTGTTGGGTAGCTGAAGAACTGTCATCAACAGGAAACGCACGATATTCAGGTGTTTGTGTAGGCTGCGCAGGGGGGTGTGTGGGACTTGCCGGTGTAGCATAAGGCTGTTGTACACTTTCTGTACTTCCGCCATTCATTATATCATCGAAAGATATCTGTCCGGGAGTCTGCGGATGCGGTCTTACTGCCTGCCGGGGAGCTGATGTGTAGGTTGGTCTTAAAGTAAGTGTATCATAGCCTTCCTTGCCCATTTCCTCCGCTTCGACATCTGTGGGGATAGCTGCGCCTTCTTCGTTCTGGAGCGCATCAACGACATCATGAACAGTAGTAGCGTTGAACTGCGGTAGATAAAGATGCACTTCATTCAGCGTTTCATCAACATTGATGTGCATCTGCATAGGAGTGCGTATCATTCTTCCAAGAAGCTGAGCAATATAGGTATGATCTGTCGCCCGGCGGAAGGACATCATAGTCTCAGCTCTTGGACAGTCCCAGCCGGTGGAAAGAGTTTCCTTGAAGAAGACGACTTTGATACGCTTGTCCTCTGCGATACGTGAGGGCTCACAATAATGCACATCAAGTCCGTTTATCTGAATTGTGGAAATACCCTCACCGAATGAATGAACGACCTGACCTTCAAGGAAACGGTCTCCGATACGCTCCTCAATAATACGCAGGCAGTCGTCCATATCGGTTGCGGAGATCTGATTTCCGCTTCCGTTCTGCACCTGAATCACTAATATAGGGTTCACATAAGCATAATGCTGCTCATAGCAATATTGTTCCCAATGCAGCCATTTGTTCTGCCACTCATCGGTAGCAGCCTGTAATACTGCCATATCGTTTCCTGTATTCTCGGGGTATGTAATGACGATACGGTCTTTAAGAAGCCCCGACGCTCTCACTTCATCTGTTGTCGTGCTTACATAGTGTGTGGTTGACTGAATACCCTCAGCAAGCCTGTTGAAACGCTGCGGGGTAGCGGTCATACCGATAACGACAGGCATCGGAGGAAGCTTGTCCGGTTCAGAGCCTTTCAGAAACTTCTGCATTATAGTGGTGTTTTTGGAAAGATCGGTAGGCTTCTGGGCTCCGCGGTGAGCTTCATCTATAATGAAATAAAGGCGATCAGACTTCTCCCTGACGGTGTTTGCGATAGTCTCCCATATAGTGTACTGACGATTGTCGGAATGCTTTGTCAGATTACTTGTCTTTGAGAGCTTCTGTGTATTCAGAAAATAAATGTGACCGTCTTCAAGCTCTTCTCTGTCGAAAGAGTCGTCACTTATCACAACGCACTGGTTTAATCTGATCTTATCGGCTTTCAGATCTATTTTCAGCTTAGACTGCTCGTTGAGCTGAGGGGAGTCCGACAGCCATATAAAGATAGCTTCGGGCTGGTCGGGGTACAATTCATCACCGAATAAAATCGCTTCGATAAGCGCCGACATAACGATAGTTTTGCCTGCACCGGTGGGTGCTGTGTATGAGACCACCTGTGGAGTGTGAGTGCTGCGGTAATTGCCGAGTGCCGTTGCTGAACTCTGACGCAGCTTGGCAAGCGCACGCTTTTGAAAATCCTTTAATTCTATTTTCATTACGCTTACCTCCTGCTTGTATTTATCCGGAAATTATCGAGATAATCGCGGTAGAGCTGATAATTTTCCTTTGTATTCAACCCTGAGATCATATCTCGGTAGCCGGATTCAGAGTCTGTGACGATATATGCGACATCTATTTCGGGACACTCGTCCATTCTTTCTACAAACTCTATGTACTGCTTTTCATTCGTAAGCACTGCGAACTTATTTTCCGGAAGTATCATCATATCCGAAATACTATCATCATCTTCGATAACAGGGCATTTCCCGATAGCTCCCGCTTTCAGCCACAGTACGGGAAGAAGCTCTCTGAACTGTCTGCCGAGGGCAACATCATTCTTATCAAGAAATCCGAGCTTGAAGAATGCGGCGTTTGCTTTGAATCCGTCGGACATCGGGATATCTTTACCAAGATATGTTCCTTTTAACGGCCGACCGTTGACATCGTGTCCTTCGATAGAACAGCGCGTGCGCTCCCATGTGACATAACGCGCAATACCGAGTTTTTCCCATTCCTCGTCACCGGGTTTGTATCCCTGTTCGGTAAGAGTTTTTGCCTCTGCCTCGGAGACCTCATTGTTAGTCACAAGAATACATCTGCGGTTTCCGCCATCCTCGGCATTAAGCAGGTTTACAGCGTGTAATGTTGTGCCGGAGCCGGCGAAAAAATCAACTATAAGCGCATTAGGTTTGTTGGTTACAAAGAAACGTATAGTGTCATGAACAGCGTATATCGATTTAGGAAAAGCAAATCTCTTTCCTGATAAAATATGAGAAAGCAATGTTGAACCATATTCGGAAGCGTCATGAGAAGCTATTTTCCATTGGGTTGCAGGTACGAATTCTGTATATTGACTATTTGAGATAATAGACCCATCTTGTCTATATCCGTCTATTTTATATGTACCATTTTCAATTTTCTCAATATCAGATTTTGTAAGATATGAAATTGACATTCCATTTTTCTTAAATTTGCCTAATCTTATATATCCTTTCTTTTGATATTCAAGCAAGTTCTCTCTTGTTAAACTCCAAACGCCATCATCGCCATTTGATTTTATTGGAAATATTGCTACAGTACCTTCCGGTGTTTTAACACTTTCTATACTATCTGAAAACGATAATGGATCACCAGCCCCCATAAAGGTTTCTCCGTCTTTTGATACAAAAATGGGATAAAACACTTTACAATTGGGGGTTCTATCTGCATGATTGCCCATTCTCAATAGAGAATACCACTTGATACCTAAAGCTTGTTTATCATCTGGATTGCGTCTCCATTCATCGGGAAGACTCATTTTTTGTGGAGAACAGTTTCCGAATTCCACAAAAAAAATATATTCGTCAACTCTACTAAATTGATTTAGTCTTGCAACACCTCCTCTGCTAATTGCAACACTTATCATTTGAATACTGGCATCTGGAAACAATTCTTCCAACAAACATCCCAAATGCAGATACTCTTTCTCATCTATCGTCACAATAAGCACAGAGTCCTTCGGGTTCAACAACTTCTTCGCTAAAATAAGTCGCTTCTTCATCATAGACAGCCATTTGCTGTGGCGATACTGGTCGGAAGAATCTACATAGTCATTATTGTACTTCCAGTCGCGCGCACCGGTGTTGTAGGGAGGGTCTATGTAGATGCAGTCAACCTTGCCCGCGTACAGGTATTCAAGGAGCTGGAGAGCATGGTAGTTATCAGCCTCGATCAGCGTATGCCAAAGATCGCTGTCCGGAGCATTGCAGACAGCATCGATCGGATTTAAATATGGGTAGATAGGTTCACCAAATTCGGCTACACAAACAAGGTCGTTTATGTCAAATTCCTCCGGCTCGGAGTCTTTTTTGACGCAGAGAGCCTTGCCGTCATTAACTTTCAGAACCGTGTATATGTCGCTTATTGTACGTCCTTTAGGAGATGCCTTACAGCCGCGCTTTATCGGAACATCATAAAGAGGTGTACACTCGGGGAGATGCTCCTCAAATACAAGACCGAATTTCTTCTGCTTGTTCGAGCGCTTGACTTCTTCACGAATACGCTCCCGCAGTGTCGTGTCTTCGATCTGTTCTATCAATTCATCTAACGCATTCACAATGGGATCCTCCTGATTTTGGATATATATATCATTGTACCACAATTTGACAAATTTTGCAATAGCTTATACAGATATTTTTGTGTACTGTGCCAAAATCGGGACATTGTTTTACTCGATAGTGGCCTTAATTCTGTTAAGTAATCTTTGAGGAATATTTTCCTCTGTTTCCCATATTATTGTATTCTTCTGTGCAATATCAAAGTGAAGATCAACACCTTTTTGGCATAGCTGTATGACAGGTTTACCTAATCCCATAGCATATCCTTCTTCAAAATATGCCCCATTATTTTTATGAGTCAAATCTACAACTACGAATTTGCTATCCCTGATATATTTCAATAGTTCGGGAGTAATAAACTCGTTGTGCTGTACTTCATCAATAAAAATGGCATTGTATCCAGCTTCGCTTATGCCTTTCCTGATAGCTTCACGAAGAGGTATAGTTTCGTCCCTAAACGCCATTGCCACAAGTGCATTTTTACCATAAGAAGAATACTTTTGCAGTTCATCAACTCTTCGATACCCTTCAGGCAATAGCTTTATGTCATAGAAATCAGCATCACTGGGTCCGCTCGATTTAAGAATATATTCGCATTTTTCCATATACTGTATTATGTATTCGATTTCGTCATAGCGGTCATCTTCCGATCTCATATTTTTATCTGTATTATCATCATATCTGTCAATGAAAAACACACTCTGAATCAATTCCATTGAAAAATTAACAAATTGTCCAATATGCTTCGTATGATTATTGATATATAGTAAAATCATATCAATTCGAGCAGAAAGTGTTTTTGGGTACCAATTCTCTATTATGTCATTATCTATGTGAACAGGTCTTCCATGAGTATTATTTCCTTCGTTAAATTCTTTGTTATAGCTATCACATATCTCTTTGTTCAAAAAAGTGTTATATCTGTATTCAGCACCATAATGTGATTTATTAATAAAAGCGTGATATGCCAAATAGGACGCAAGATGATTATAATTAATATCTTGAATATGAGCACCAATCAATTCATATCTTCCACAAACAGGGCACTGCAAAAAAACTGAATCTATATTATAATCACAAGAATAATTGGCTGTTGAGCCACAAAGATTACATTCTTTTTGTTCCATTTCTATTTCTCCTAACTGCTTGATTTATTTTTTTATTCTATCATATTCTGCATGGAAATTCAATAGAAAAGTAAAAATCATCTCTTTATTTTTGTAGCAGATATTATATTTTATCCATGGTTCAACTGGAAAGTCTTTCCTTTTCTATGTTTCTCATAGACTTGAGATATCAGCGGCAATAGTTGCTGCACGCACCAAACAAAAGCCGTCCCTAACACTTGTGCAGGAGACGGCTTCCAAAATTATTTCTTATCCGGGTCAAATCTTATACGGTAATCACAGCACTCCGCGCCCTCGGAGACAGCTGTTGAGCGCTCATAGCGGAGATGATGCCAGCCCTTCATATATTCCTTATCCATATTGCAGATACTCATGACCGCCTTCTCCGCGCCGAGCTTCTTGCATACCTCGTGAAAAGGGCAGGAGAGAATATCCACCCCGTACATCTCCGGAGGCTCGCTTACTATCCGGCGCTTGTATCCCTTCTTTTCGCTGCTCGAACTGTGGAGCACTTTATCGACATTAGCCCATATAATGCGGTCTGCATAAGGCAGGGAGCTGAATGTATGTACAGCCTTTGCGAACTTTTTACCCATATATGTCCCATATCTCGCAAGCACTTCCTCCGCTTTTATGCCGTGAGCCTTGAAAGCACGATATAAAGCTACCGAAGGGATAGCCATAGCGCCCTTATGATGCTTCAGGTCAGGTTCTGCCTGCATTATACGGTCGTATTCGGCGGAAGCGTCGTTCCAGACCCTAAGCCCTTGTGTTTCTCCGAGTTTCCATATCAGTATGCGTTTGAGCTTTAAATAATAAACCTGTTTATCGAGAGAGTTCATTTTCATTTCTCCTGTCTTATAGCTTTTCCGGCTCTCACTGTTATGTTCCGACAAGCTTCGGAAAATCTTTCCTCTCTACGCTCTTAACTTCACAGCACAGCACCGCGAGACTGCCGTAAAGCATAGGAAAGTCTTTCCGAGATTATTGTTCCCCATAGAACTTGCATATCAGCGGCACTTCAATAACCGGAGGTCTGACAGCCTATTGATGATATGATGTACAGCTGAGTATTGATGTTCTTAAGTATATTATATAAATCTCAGGAGAAAATGTCAAGAAATTGCGATTATATATTCTTTTTCGCTGATTGCTTCGCGCTATTTGGTACATAACAACATGAGGCTTTGAAACATGATACTACTTTACTATTTGTCTTTTTACAGCTGCCGATAAGACTGCTATGAACTGCTCGGGTGACGGTGCTTTACCTCCGAACTGCGACCAGAACTCTATGGCTTCCGCGTCTGTTGATGACATCCCTACCTTTATCATTTCAGAGAGCTCCCTGCGAACTTCCTTAACCGATACGCCGTTGTGTTTTGCTGTTTGTCTGATGATGCTCCGCATGATATAATACTCCTTTATAATTCCATTAGCGGTATATTCCGCTTACAGTGGTATTATATCACTTGTATCGTGTCGAAAAAAGCAAAAGCGCGTCGGGAAATAAAAAAATCGACGATGTCTCGCCGATTTGTCGTATATTGTCGATTGTTTATGATTTAGCCTGTTCAGCCAGAAGTTCAACTACTGCTATTATCTTAAGCTGCTCTTTTTTAGGAAGCCCTTTGATAATTTCACCCACCATTGCCTGCTTTATATCTACCTGCTTATTCAGTACGTCACATAAGAGCATATCAGCAGATATATCAAGAACATTTGCTATGTTGATAAGTGTTTCCAGTGACGGCGGCTTCTCGGAGCGTTCCAGCGCACTCACATACTTTGTTGAGATACCGCTGAGTTCCGCAAGCTTGCTTTGTGACATCTTAGCTTGTATGCGGTATTGCTTTATTCGTGAACCGATCGAAGAAAGATCCATTTTCTCACTCCCACTGACAGTATATATTTACTTCTAATAGTATAACCTATACAGTCAAGTAAATAAACACACTATCAGCGGATATAACCGCTATAAGCGGGATATTACTTTTCATTCTTCCGGCATATACGGCAGAATACAACTTCGTATGTTCTTTATAATGTGTCTCACATATTATACATAATACGCTATACCAAGTCGGGAGAAAAGCAGCTCTTTTCAGCTGAAATAAAGGCATTGAACAACATCAGGCAATAATAACAGGGCGGAAAGACTTTCCGGTATTCTATGACCTGTTTATGTTCTTACAAGCGCCCTTCGTCTGAAATGCTTGTCTTATCACACTCACAGAAATAGATATCCTTCATATTCTCCGGTAAAGGTTGACATAACATTCTCTTTTTCGATTCTTCATATATACCGTCCGGTCACGCTTTCGGGATTTTGCTTTATTTCATCGGGCGTACCTGACGCAACTATCATGCCGCCCTGCTTACCGCCGCCGGGTCCCATATCCACGATATAGTCGGCATTTCGTATCACGTCAAGGTCGTGCTCGATAACGATGACGGTAGCGCCTTTTTCTATCAGATTCTGGAACACATTCAGCAGCGTCCGCACATCGAGCGGGTGCAGTCCTATTGTGGGTTCGTCGAATACGAATATCGTGTCGGACTGCCCTTTACCCATTTCGCTTGCAAGCTTAAGTCTCTGCGCTTCTCCGCCGGACAGGCTCGGAGTCTCCTCGGCGAGAGTGAGATAACCCAGTCCGAGCTCATGCAGCACATTCAAGCGGCTGTGGACGGCTTTCAAGTCATCGCATATCGGCATAGCTTCATCTACACTGCGCTCCATAAGTGCCGGGAGCGAGCAACTTACTCCGTCCTTACGGTCACGGACGATGCTGTAGGTTTCCTTTGAATACCGGGAACCTCCGCAGTCGGGGCAGGGTATATCCACATCGGGAAGGAACTGCACATCAAGGCTTACAGAGCCTGTACCGTCGCAGGTCGGACAGCGCAGCTTTCCGGTGTTGTAAGAGAAGTCCCCCGCCTTGAAGCCCTTTTCCTTTGCGTCTTTGCACTTTGCGTAAACTTTGCGGAGCTCGTCATGTACATTCGCGTAGGTTGCGACTGTCGAGCGAATGTTTATTCCTATCGGTGTTGCATCTATCAGCTTTATCTGCGTGATACCGTCGGCACTGACCGACTTAACGTGCGCAGGGAGCTTCTTTCCGGCAGTCACAGCTTCTATCGCGGGGATAAGACTTTCCAGCACCATAGTTGTCTTGCCGGAGCCGGAAACACCTGTCACGACTGTGAGCCTGCCTTTCGGGATTACTGCTGTCAGCGGCTTTACGGTATGAAGCTCACCCATTTCCATGCGTATCTCGCCATAGTCAAACAGAGCTTCACTACTGCACCTTTCGCGCACCCTGCTTTCATATCCCGGAAGCAGGAACCCGCCAATCATTGAGTTTTTGTCGGCTGCAACTTCGCTTACAGTGCCTTGTGCGATTATCCTGCCGCCGCCCGCTCCCGCTTCGGGACCCAACTCAACGAGGAAATTCGAGTGCGCAAGCACCTGCGTATCGTGGTCAACGAGAACTATCGAGTTGCCGTCAGCCACAAGGTCGTCCATTACGCCTATCAGACCTTCGAGATTTGAAGGGTGCAGCCCGATAGAAGGTTCGTCAAGCACATAGAGTATGCCTGTGGTACGGTTGCGGACGGCGCGTGCAAGCTGTGTGCGCTGGCGTTCTCCGGTAGAGAGTGTGGAAGCTGCGCGGTCAAGCGATAAGTACGACAGACCGAGGTCAACAAGGCGCTTTGCGGTATGGTGGAATGCTTCACAGATACTCTCCGCCATAGGACGCATTTCCTCCGGCAGCGACGCGGGAACTCCGTTCACCCACTCTATAAGCTCCGACAACGGAAGAGTGCAGACTTCATCGAGGGAAACTCCGCGAAGCTTCAGCGACCTTGCGCGTTCGGAAAGTCTTGTTCCTTTGCAGCAAGGGCAGTTTCCCTGTTTAAGGAACTTCTCGACACGCTTCATGCCCGTTTCGTCCTTTACCTTTGAGAGCGCATTCTCAACT
>JAGAWN010000212.1 GCA_017941355.1 Ruminiclostridium sp.
TGACCCGTTGTTTATGCAGCGCCTTGCACTTCCCGTGACGGAATATGATCCGGAGAAGATGAAGTTCACCGTGAACGGCACGGATTTCTACGCCGACACGATGCACGGGTATGTGACTAATGTCAGCTATCTCGACGGCGGTGAGAGCGTATCAAAGTACCAGAACGACGAATTCATCTACGCGAAGATCGTGCTGATGCATCCCGAGTTCACTTATGACAACATCGGCGGCGCGCTTGTAGGCGGCGATATTGTGTACATAGAGCCGATAACCGAGGACACCGACAGCATCATAAACGGGGGAGTTATTCCCGTGGTTGAGGACTCCGAACCGGGTCTTGCAGAAGCTATGCTTGCGGCGAAGGACGAGATCATTACCGATAACACGCTCGCACTCGATCTCATCGACCTCGACTTCGACGGCGTTCCCGAGGTAATAACACAGTACAGCGATAACCCCGATGAGGTAGGCTGTCCCTACGGATTTCTGCACTGCCGCGTGTTCCGGCTCGACAACGGAGTGATGAAGAATCTCGGCGAGTTCACAAGGGTAGAATACGAACCCTTTGACGAAGCGATATATCTCCCCACCGGCGAGCACGGCTGGCATTTCACGGACTATAAGGATCACTGCCTGCTCACGATAAAGAACGGAAAGCTCGACATACTCCGTGTTACTGAATCCCGCAAGAACGGCGAAATAGATGAAAACGGATTTGATAAGTCGGATTATTATTATCTCGGCGAAAAGATCGTCATAGAGCCGTATGATGCCTACAATCCTCTTACGGGACAGTCAAGGACATACTACAAGTGGGTAAGCAAAAATTCTCTCGGCTACTCTGTAATGTCGGATAATCCTTATAAGGTTTACGATATGCTGTACGAGAACCTCGGTGACGAGTTCCATAAACTCAAAAGGTACAACCTTCGCGTGAAGAACGATCTCTGTGACGATAAATCGTATGAAGAGGGTAAATTCGCGTACTACTTCACGCCGTCGGAGAGCTTCCCGAACGACTTGCTGAACGTGTACTACACGGATAAAGAAAGCGCCGACTATGAAGCTTACTACGGTATCTCGTTCGAGGGCGCAAAGGAAAAGCCAGTCATCTACCTCTATCCCGAGGAAGAAACGAACGTTTCGGTGAAGGTAAGCTTCCCCTACGGCGGCGAGCTTACCTGCACATACCCGGATTACGGCGACGGCTGGAACGTGACCGCAATGCCCGACGGCACGCTGTACGACGCAAACGGAGACGAGTATTACTGCCTCTATTGGGAGGGCGTGAGCCGTGATGTTATGTCGGATGCGACGGGCTTCTGCGTTGCGGGAGCTGACACCGCGGCATTCCTCCGTGAAAAGCTGATGTACATAGGTCTGACTGCCCGCGAAGCTAACGAGTTCATCATCTATTGGCTGCCGAAAATGCAGGACAACCCGTATAATGTCATCACCCTGCACACCGCAGATTATGCGGCGAGCGTCCCGCTTGAAGTATCACCGAAGCCCGATACGCAGATTCGCGTATTCATGACTTACTACGCGAGCGATACTCCTGTGGATATCCCGGAGCAGACCCTGCCGCATTATGAGAGAACCGGCTTTACGCTTGTTGAATGGGGCGGAAGCGAGAGATAATAACCAGTTAATAAATGCCTCCCTCTCGAAGTTTTCTTTATTGCGCGCGTCCTGCGCGCTTTTGGAAAACTTCTTCGGGACATCCTGTCACGCAAGCATTTATTCTTGACAGGCGCGCGGGTTACGGCTCGTGCGCTTGCCTCTTTTGATGTATAACAAGATGTAACTTTTGGATGTATAATTGTAACCTAATCGTAATAACATCGTAACCGCTTTGTAATTGCATTTTACCCCGAAAAATTGTATAATTATGTAAAATGGGGTGAGGAAATGAAGATATTAAAACACATAATGTACTGTATTCCAGCTGTTATCGCTGCAGCGGCGCTCGGAATCATGCTCCCCGCGTTCCTGATGATAATACCTTGTGAAGCCGAGGTGCGTATAGATAACTGGTATATAACAGAAAGGATACAGAGCGCAGCCGCCCTTGTCTTCGCCGTTATGCTCTGGTTTACCGAAAGTGCTGTCTGCAAGAAAATGCCCGCGAGGATAACATACAACTTTGCTCTTATCGCGGCGGGAGCTGTTTCTGCGAGACTTCTTGTGCCGCGCTTACACAGCTATTTCGTACTCGGAAAGCTTGAGGGCGAGGGCTTTGCGCTCGGTGTCCTCGGGAAGCACGGTGCTACAGGTATGCAAAATGTCCAATATACTGCGAGCGCGTTTATATTTTATTACATAGTGATACGGCTCGCGGTCGGTATCATTGTGGCATTTGTCCGCAGCAGAAAGACCGGAAATACGCCGACCGATAACGGAAAGAAGCTAACCGATGCACGAAAATTTATTATCGGCGCAGCTGTGGGTGTTGGTGTCCACACGGCGTTCTATATCTTCCTCAATTTCGCGTTCATATTCATAGACGGCTATATGAGCCAGTCGTCGCTTCCTCTCCTGACAGGGATAATCGCGATCGTATCAATAATTCTTCTCGAAAGGAAATATCACCTTGGCAATACGGTTTATAACTTCGGGTTCGTTATTTTTACGGTATGGTTTTACATCATAGGGCTGTTTTTTATCCGTCTCGCGGACGGGCTTTTCAGAGAAGCGATAGGTGCTTACCGAATACGCGGTCCCGGGATGACCTACGAGGGAATGCTGACTTTAGTCACGTTCGTGTTCTCGTTCCTGCTCCTGCTCACAAAGCTGGTCACGGGGATAATATTCAATTACGTGGATAAAAAGAAAGCGGCGGGAGGTGAGGCAAATGAAGTCGGATAAAGCCAAAAGCATTGTCATCATCGTTGTCTTTACTGTCGTGCTGTTCGCCGCGGGAATTATTGTCCAGAAGGCGCTCGGACAATTCAGCTACGAGCATAATGCTTATACATGGGTCACCACGACCAGCCCTTATGGCAGGAACGTCACTCGTGCGTTATATACGGATGCCGAGCCGTACAAAAACGGAGAACTCGTTTATTCCTCATACGGCGAGATCGATTTTGACGAGCTCAAAGAAATAAACAGCGATATTGTCGGCTGGCTCACAGTCGGGGATATTTATAACTGGAACAACATAGATCACCCTGTATTTCAGTCCTACAACAACACTTACTATCAAAGCCACAACGCGAACGGCGATGAAAGCTTTTTGGGCGCGCTGTATGCGGACTGCGCGAATAAGTTTGAAAACGGCGAGTATTCCGACAATACGATAATTTACGGATGCAACTCCGAAGGTTATGGCGGCGGCGACTATATGTTCTACCCGCTCGAAAGGTATCTGAAGGGCTACGGCGACGACGATGCGGCTGCGTATTATGCGAAGTACCCGACGGTGACTTTTGAAACGCCGCATGAAAAGAGCGAATGGGAGATATTCGCGGTGTCGGAGATACCGATAGTACCTGAGTCCGAGAAGCCTGTTGAATACGCGGTCACGGAATTTGCCGATGAGAACGCTTTTACGGTTTATGTTCATACGATAAGGGAACGAAGCGTCATTTCACCCGATATTGATGTTAAGTATGGGGACAAGCTCTTAACGCTGGTCACTCCGTACTATCCGCGCGGTTCGTACAACAAGGAAGTTTGGGAATCAAGGCTGATAGTAATGGCGAGAAAAATCTCTGATGAAGATACAACAAAAATAGCAGAATAGTCAAACATAAGACCGGCGCACCGCCTTGATCCCGACGGTGCGCCAAATTTTATATCTTCACAATTTCCTCCAACAGGCTGATAAACTCGTCATGTGTGCAGTTCGCGAAAACGCTGACAGTTATGTTGTCCTTTGTCAGAACTGCCGAGTACATCTCTATGTTCAGTGTTACCGTAAACACGTTGCCGTTTGCGGTGACGATGACCTCCGGCTCATAGTCCTCGTCCTGCGGTATCTCGGTGCAGGACCACCCGAAAGATCTGGTATATGACAGGTGGAAAACTTTTTCTCCGGTCTCATCTTCGTATCTGAAGCTATAATCTTCATGAGCATCGGGATTAAAACTGTGCCTGAATTCGGTCTGCATGAGTTTTTCGCGAATGCTCGCGGGGATTATCTCTTCGGTTATCTCGGGCAGCTGAGAGGCATCTTCTTCGCTCTGACCGGGTTCATGGGTGAAATATATACTGTCATGATTCTCGTTAAAAGTGAACCCGAAAAAGTTCGTCGCTACCGCCGTGACCGCGAGTATCAGAAACGCCGCCGCAATAATGGGAATGAGAATGAACATTTTTCTGTTTTTGCCGCGGGGAACGCTGTTATCGCTCCTGCGGTAAAGCGATTTTATGTCCGGTATCTTGATGTTGCTGTAACGCTCAAACCGCATAAGCCCGTTGTTGCAGGCATCAAGTATGCGGTCATCTATTTCATATTCATCCCGACAAAGCTCGTTGTCAAGCAGCTCGGTCATATCCTCCTCGGTAAGCTCACCGACTCTGACATTTCCGGCTAAAACGGCTTTGCGCAGATCTGTTATTGTATCGAAATTCAGCATAACTGCTCCTTCCACAAATTATCCTTTCATAGATTTAATCACATTTTGTGTCCGACCTTACATCGTCGGAGATCAAATTTTTTACCTTTTTAACAAGCCGTGAGTTCCGAGTCATAAGTGCAGACTCGGAAACATTAAGCAACTCCGCGATCTCACTGTATTTCAGATGATCGACATACCTCAGCTTGTAAAGTACCCGCTCGTTATCGGTGAAGCAGGCGAATATCTTGCTTCTCATATAGCCGTCGAATGCGTCCTGTTCCTCGAATTCAGCGATAAAGTCCCGGTCAAGCTCGATGTTTTCGTCAAGCTCGACATATCGCTTTTTCTCTTTCAGATATTTGCGGTTGTACTGCCGGGCAATGTTCTTCGCGGTCGCACCGAGCCAGCCCTTTATGTTCGGGTGCCGGTCAAGCTCGTGAGCTCTCATTGCCGCGACAAATACGTCCTGTGTGCAGTTCTCGATATCCTGTACTATGTGCGAATACAGTGTGCCGGCGGCGACCCTGTAAACGAATTGATAATGATCGGTGTAAAGCCGGTCTATAAACTTTTTGTCGGTGTTCATGGAGCGTTCCCTTTCGTTGTTGTCATATCGGTTTCCAAAGAAAACAGTACCGTTCATTAATAAATCACATTTATCCCGAAACCTTACAAAAATCAGCAACAAAAAATGATGTTAAAATTATAGCATATTATACAAAATCTGTCAAAATCTGCGTTTCGACTGTATGATTGCGGTTTATCGGTGATTTATATATGGGACGGGCTTGTTTTGCCTCCTGTTCGGTATTGCGAATAAGCGCAAAATGTGGTATTATTAATATATCTGTGTGCGCAATGTTTACAATTTCATGGCAGAAGTTTTGTGCAATTGTACAAATTTTGAGAAATCATGAAAACAGCGTCACTTTTTCGTTTTATATTCGTTATATAAGTAGAGGGTAATTATATCGAACTAATAAAATGCTGAAAGGATATTATGATTATGAAAAGAAAGTTTAAACTTCTTGCCGCGGCTCTCGCTGCTATCACCGCTATGTCCTGCACAAGCGCGACGGCGTTTGCGGATAAAGTTAATACCGCACAAAAGCCAATAGTCGATAACGACCAGGTCACGATTTGGGTTGATAACGATGACCTTCAAATATCCAGAGAGAATCAGAATGAGTATTTTCACAATTTTGTAGATGTTTGCACTAAAGGATTCAGGACTGAAAAAGAAATGATCAGCGAGGTATGCAGAGCGGAATTTACATATAATGCAACTTACTTCCTGACTCTGGAACAGTTGGAATATTTCAGATCAAACAAGCCGGGCATTGTGACTATCCATTATTCTGAAAACAAATATGCCGATTCTCTGCCGGAAGAATTGAAATACAATAAAGAACCGGGATATTTCAGAATGTTTGCAGTTCTTTCCAATGATATTGTGGTTGAAAAGGCTTACAATGTAGAAACAAGAAATCATTACACTGTTCAGGAATTTATCAAAGAAGCGGTAGAATATGGAGATGTAGTTTTGGTTGTCTTTGATATGGAGGAATACCCATACGCTATAGACGGATTTGATATTACGAATTGTTCCATCGGCTGGAATACTGTAAATGGAGAAAAATACTATGTCAGAAAGGACGGCACGCTTGCGACAAAAGCCTGTACCATAAACGGGAGGCTCTATAAATTTGACAAAAGCGGAATCTGCAAAGGCAAGTACACCGGCTGGGCTAAGACCTCTAAAGGCAAGCTGTACTATAAGAACGGTGTGAAGGTCACAAAGAATACCACTATAGGCGGTGTTCGCTATAAGTTCTCGTCTGACGGCTACTGCAAGGGTAAGTTTACCGGGCTTACAAAGTCGTCGCAGGGCAGAAAACATTGGAGCAAAGGCATTTTAACCAAAGATGAATGGGTACAGGATCCCAAAGGGGATTATTACTATGCGGGCAGCGACGGCTATCTTCTGACAGGTTGGCAGAAAGTGACAAGAATAGGCGGTACTTACAGCTATTTTGATGAAAACGGTGTCTGGGACGGGAAGATACATAAAAACGGCTATGTGCGTAATGATCTCAGGTCAGTTTTCAAGGATTATGATTTTTTTGCAGGCGAAAAATATTACTATAACTTCAACAATCACAGTGCTGATAAGATGAAACCCTTGGACGGAGTAGATGTTCTGCGTGAGATCATAGAAAAAGATCTTGATACGCCGCTTTTGTGGGCTGATTTCGACGATGATGAGATAGAACCGCCCGATGAATTATATTACGGCGGAAGAAAAATAGTCATAAGAAGCTCTGTTTCCAACAATATCGACTTTGAGATAACAAGGGATAATGACGGAAATTCATATCTGTATAATGCTTATTTTGGCTTTGGGTTGAAGCTCACAGACAGTGACGCTTATGACAAGATAATGGTTCTTTTGACATTTCAGGGGTGATGAATTATGAAGAAAAGTTTTAAAACATTCGCAGCAGCTCTCGCTGCTATCACCGCTATGTCCTGCGTGAACGTGACGGCGTTTGCGGACAAGCTTAAAACCGTTGACGGGATAAAGTATCGTTACAGTGACAGCGGAGAGCAGAAAGGCAAGTACACGGGCTGGGCTAAGAACTCAAAAGGCAAGGTTTACTACAAGGACGGTGTAAAGTTAAAAGACTGCTGGCTCAAAGTAAACGGAAAGAGAGCGTATTATCTCAAAAGCAACGGTTTAATGGCAGTCGGCGATGTAGAGTTCAAGAACGGAAGAACATATCATTTTGAAGCCGACGGAAAGCTTGGGAGAGCGCCGTTGATATTTGCCGCAGTCGAAACCAATAAGGCGTGGGGATTTTATCAACAAGTGATCGTGTTGGACTCGGCAGGTAATATATACTGGTCGGGAGTATATGAAGACAGATCCAAAGAAATAACATTAATGATGCCGAGAAATACAGTAGCTTCGACAACAAGGTTTATGAATACGATGACGGCGGTATTACGACAATATATGGCATCTATAAAGATACAGACGGGAAAACAAAATTTATTGAAATATGCAAATATGGTGATATATATGAGTGTATAGATGATAATGATGTCGAGATTTTTGTGAACTCGATGATAAATGAAGACGAGATGAGAGGTTTCTTCGGAGGCTGTGCTGGATTTAATGAGTAAAGGGAAAGGATATTACAATGAAAAAGAGTGTTAAAATGATCGCGGCGGCTCTTGCTGCTATAACCGCTATGTCCTGCACGAGCGCAACGGCGTTTGCGGACAAACTCAAGGTCGTTGACGGAGTTACATATAAGTATTCTGACAGCGGAGAGCAGAAAGGTAAGTACACCGGCTGGGCAAAAAACAGCAAGGGAAATTATTACTATCAAAATGGCATTAAAGTTAAAAAGAACACAACAATAAAAGGTGTCAGGTACAAGTTCGACAAAACGGGACTTTGCTTAGGTAAGTTCACGGGCTTTACTAAATCGTCCGGCTCACAGATGTACTATTACGACGATCAGATGAACCGACAAACCTACAAAATGCGTCGTTATTGGAAGAACGGTAAGCTCGTACAGAACAAATGGGTCAAGATAGGAGGTAAGTATCACTACTTCGGCATTGACGGCTATGAAATTGTTGACGGTGTTGACAGTAAATTCGTAAAGCAGGAGATCTCGCCGAACGAGATGCTTGAAGCCGAGGCGGAATACATAAAGAATGTAGATCCCAATTCTCAGATGTTTGCTTATCTCGGGACATACGGAGATAAGCAGGTGTTTGTTTTCACACGTGAGAACTGGGTATTCAGGTGGGGTGACGTTCAGAGCGGAAGGTGGCTCGACGAGCAGGTACCCCTCTGGTATCCGGGTGGATATTACCTCGTGATACGCACAAAGGACGGCTTCCGCAATTTGGGAGATTACGACCTCGTAAAAGACGAAACGACCGGCGAAAACAGGTATAAATACATGATAAGCGCGGATGAGCTCATTCAGATACGGTACTTCCTGAACTGCTTTATGTATGATTCGGGGATAACCTCTTTTGAAGCTCCCGCGTCGAACAACCCGACTCTTTCAGATGAAGCGCGGCTGCGGATATGCGAAGACTACCTGAATTTCAAGGCGGACAGCAGGGAGTGGAAGGGTATTACCGCGGAGGAACTCAAAGTCAGATATCTCGGTACATACAACGGCTGCGAGGTCGTTACCGTATATCCCGAGGAGTGGGAAATGACCGATGATATTCAGGAGATAGAGATCGCGGGCTATACCATAACTCTCGGAAGCGGCAGTCTGACCCTTATGCTGCACAAGGACGGCACGTTCACGGAGATACGCGAGGCGTATGAGAAGGGGTATCTGACAAAGAGCGATATAAAGAAGATCGCAAACTATAACAAGTGAAAAGAGGAATCGATATGAGAAAGAGTATAAGATCACTTGCAGCGGTTCTTGCCGCGATAACCGCCATGTCCTGCGCAAACGTGACCGCTTTCGCGGACAAGCTTAAAACCGTTGACGGGATAAAGTATCGTTACAGCGACAGCGGAGAGCAGCTCGGTACGTTTCCGGCTGGTCAACAGGGAAAAGCGGGGCAAAGTATTATTACAAGAACGGCGTGCGGGTAAAGAACACATGGATAAAGGACAAAAAAGGAAGATACCGCTATATCGACAAGACTGGTAAAATGGCTGTCGGCTGGTGCAAGGTATCCCGCGACGACGGATGTTTCAGCTGGTTCGACGAGAACGGTTACTGGGACGGAAATAGTTATTGCAGCAAGTACAGTGATGCGGTACGTTTCGGTACATACGTCAGGATAAAAGTTTCGCGAAACGAGATAATAGCCGAGCCCTACAGCGGCAATTACAGCATCGACAGCTATGTAAGCGAGAAGAAAGCCAAAGCCTACATAAACGACAACGACTATTATTATCTTGAAGTTCCCCTCGCGGTGGCCGAGCAGCTTGAAACGGGCGACAGGCTCGTTGTCAAGGCGGGTGTCGCGCGCAGTATAAAGGTGGACGGTAAATACACCTATAAGCTGAGGATACCGAGTATTGGCATTCTTAGCGCAAGCAAGGTACTTGCTAACACATATGAGCAGAAGGTCAGAGAAGCACTGCTGGACCGCTTTGAACTGTTCAACAGCCTGCTCGTGCTGCGAAACGGCCGCTTGAAGCTCGATATGATGTATGACGCGTACAGGCTCGATACGCGGGTGCTCGATGAGGACGGCGACGACTTTTTCCTTACAGACGACGCGCAGATGTATCTTGTGAACGGCGAAACGAAGGAGATCACATACGGGCTGTTCGGCGGCTATAACAAGCTGAACGAAAAGACGGGGAAGTATGCTTTCCGCGACGGTATCACCGAGAAAGCGCTGCTTGCGCTGATGAAGGAAAAGATAACCTCTCACCGTGAAGCACGATACGAGGACGAACACCCGACAGACGGCGTATACAGCGATACCGATTGGCTTGAGTGGGTCGGCAATATGCTGTACTGCTGGCTCGACGTTACGGTCGTCGGGATAGATCGGCTGCCCGAGGCGGCGGCTCCCACAGCGGATATGTACGAGGAATATCAGGCCGAAGTGGTGGCCGCGGATGATGAAGAAGCAACATGGTCGAGCGCGGATTCGATGAAGACCATACCCGCGCTGTACAATGACTACATTGTGCTGTCGGGAGGCGTTTATTACGTCAACATCGAGAACGAGCCGTCGTGGAAGGGAAGAAAATTCACAAAGACGGAGCTTTCTCCGGGCGATATAAGAAATAAGACCGAGGAACGTGACATCAGCAAAATACTTCCCAATTCCGCGAATGTTCTTCCTGTGGGAACTAAACTCTGGTGGTCGAAGGAATACCCGAACACGGTGCTGCTCGCAGAGTACAACGGTCGTTTGATACCGTATTATGAAATAGTTGAGGGTTGATTTATTCTGATTATGATAATAGAGATATTTTGAGGTGTAAAATGCTTTCATTGTACTTATCAATGGTCGAGACAGAGGAGCAGCGTTCTCTTGTCGAGCAGATCTACTATGACTGCGAACAGGTGATGTACCGCACGGCGTATTCTGTGCTGCATAACAAGCAGGACGCGGAGGATGCCGTGCATGACGCATTTCTGCGAATTATTGCCGACATAGACAGAATTGCCGGCATTGAGTCCGGAAAGAGGAAAAGCTATGCGATCATTGTGTCGAAAAACACAGCTATAGACCGGTATCGCAGAAATAAAAAGCAGGTCGATATAGAAGATATCCCCGACCATGAAGACGATGGAGCGGATATAGAACGTTTGGCATTCGGCGGATATAATGCGGAGACCCTGAATGAAAACCTTTTACGTCTTCCCGAGGATTACCGGGAAGCGCTTATAATGCATTATTACCATGATATGCCTTTGGATAGTATAGCCGCGGCGCTCGGTATAAGCTATGATGCCACAAAATCAAAGCTTTTCAGAGCGCGGAAGAAACTGTATGAGCTGTTGAAGGACGGTGAAGATCGTGATCTGTGATACATTCTATGAAGCGCTCGCTATGCAGGCTGCTGCGATTGAAGCCGCTGTTCCCGAAATGCCGGAGCACAGGTTTTCACTGCGCTACAAGAGAAAGAAAAAGACGCTGATAAAGGCGTATGAGAAGTCGAGAGAAAAGAACACGGATATCCATGTCGAATTTGGCAAAATACGGTCAAAGCAGAGGTTGAGATTTGCGCTTCTGATAATAGTGCTTTCGATAGTTATGACAGGCGCGCTCGGCTGTATTGTTTTCTATTGGGGCGGTATAAGAGTCGAGAAGCATAACGGCTACTCAAGGTTTGAATATGACGGCGAGGATATCGAGAGTGCGCCGAAAACGCTGTATCCCTCATATTACCTTACCGCGGATATGACCGGTTGGGATAAGGAAATAAACGAGGACAGTGAAGAAAAGCACATCGAGACTTATAGAAACGACAACAAAACGGTAATATTCCGTTATACCGATTATTGGTTATATCAGGAAGAGTATCCAAAGTTCAATACCGAAGAACTCAGAACACAAATAAACGGAAGCGAGACGCATATAACCATACATAAGGAGTTTGGCGGAGAACTTCCGCGATTCATGCATACGGATGATAATTATATTTACGAGCTCCTTTATGACGGGATAAGCAAGGAAGATGCAAGGGCGCTTTTTGATACCATAAAGCCGCTACGTTATCAGATAACGTACGATCTGAGCGATTGGGTAAAAGATCCTGATTTCGGCGCTGATGACAGGTGTTTTATTAATAGTACTATATATGACCGGGGAGAAGAAACAATTTATTTTGAGGTTTGTATAAAAGGAATCTTTAACGGCCTTGAGATTTCCTATGACTCCGTTGAAGTGAAGAACGCTTATGTGAACGGATATGAGGCTTTGTGTTACTTCTATTCCGGCGGCGGATATACAATATTCTGGGATAACGGCGATTATATATTTAAACTTACTTCCGATCTGCCTTTTGAAACGGGTCTGGAGGTTGCAGAGTCCATAAAACAGATCATCGGATAAGCAAATATATCAGGGGACGGTGATAATATGATCTATGACACCTTCTATGAAGCACTCGCTATGCAGGCTGCTGCGATCGAAGCAGCTGTTCCCGAAATGCCGGAGCACAGGTTTTCACTGCGCTATAAAAGGAAGAAAAAGGTGCTGATAAAGGCGTATGAGAAGTCACAGGAAAGCCGCTCCGATGTTGAAACTATGCTGTACAGAATGCGCCTGCGCAGTATGATCCGCATAGCTGTGATAGCGGTGCTATCGTTGCTGTTGCTCACAGGCGGCGGGTATGTTGTAATGCGGTATATAAACGGATATGTTGTTCATGATATGGCGCATACGACAAGACTGGTCTTTGATGAAGAAGCCACTGAGGGCAGTCTTCCTACGCTGTTTCCGAAGTATTACCTGACATACGATATGAGCGGGTATGATGTGCAGATCATCACAGACGAGGAATACGCCTACTCCGCGAAATATACGGACGGCGACAAGTCCGTGGAGTTTTCATACCGCAAAATGGAGGAGTACCTTGACGACCATCCGAATTTTGATTGGGAAGAGCTGCATCCCGGCGGCAATGTGGAGCAGGATGACAGAGTGGTACATACAGAGCCTGATGGCACACATGTGATAACATGGGAAGATTGGTTCTATGTATTTGAACTGCGCTGCCGAGGAATTACAGAGGGAGAAGGTACTGATATTTACAGGTCGGTGAATGCTCCGAAATATACGATAACATACGATATGAGCAATTTCAGAGTTGATGCCGAGAATTATTTTTCTCCTCATTACAGAATTTTTTATCAGAATGACGATAATCTGCTTGGCTTTGAGTATTTCACAAAATCCGGCTACGGTAATCATGAATGGTGGTATGAGACAGCGGAGGAGGTCGAGGTTACGGTGCGCGGAAAACAGGCTATCTGCTATGTAGCTCCTGACGCGACATTCCTCACGTTTGATAACGGGGATTATATATTTGAATTCTTTACTGATGTTGACCTTGATACTCTTATAAAGATTGTTGATTCGATAGAAATGATATAGGGTAGAAATCATGAAATATTCGGAAATATACAGATCAGCTTTTGAAGACCTGAAAACGTGCTGTCCGAAAGCACTTCTCATGTGTTTGGTGTCAATAGTGATAACATCGGGACCGTATCAGCTTATCGTTGCCGCATATAAAGCGCTTCTGACAAATGAATATTTAAAACACAGTATCAGCGCCATTCTGCTTATATTCGTCATTTACCTTGCCGCAGTTATCGGAATTTACTTCTTTACCGATGTAATAAACGCGGGAAAAGCAAAGTTTTTAATGCAGTCGAAGCTCGGTGAAGTGCGTCCGGGATATATGTTTTTCTTTCTGAACGGTCACGGGAACGCTGTCAAGGTGTTGTGGCGGAAGCACATACATATTCTTCTCGCCACGCTTATGCTGGTGATCCCGGGTGTCATTGTCGGGTATGATCTGATGCTCGTGCCGTATATGCTCTGTGATGTTCCGGAAATGCCTAAAGACCGCGCCGTCAGCATCTCCGAAAGAGCAATGGAGGGATACAAGTGGAAGTGCTTTGTTCTGACCCTGCCGTTTTCGCTGGTAAGCATGACAACAGCAATAATAAGCTATCTGCTTTCAAATAATCTGATAGTAGTATATGTGATTATGTACGTACTATCACTTTTCATACAGCCGTTACAGCTCGCGGTGATGCAGGAGTTCTATGAATTCATGAAAAGCCGGATACTTGCGGCGGCGATGGATATTAACGAGGAAGAAGGCAAGACCAAGTACACCGAAAGAGTAGATGTAATAGAAATGTACGCCAACGGCAGCAATGACGGAATGAAGGGTACTACAGTAACTGTAAAATCGCAGGATTATTTTAAAAATGACGGAGAGTGACATAATGGTAAAAAGAGTAATAAAGGTCATAACAATCATAATAGCTGTAATTGCAGTTATTTTTGGCGTGTTTTTTCTGTACGCAAACAAGATGATAACAACAGAGAATTATATGTATAGTTTTGCTTGGCATATATTCAACGAGACAGCATATAATTGGCATCATTGTGCCGATGTCGAAAATTATACCGGATCTGTTATTAAGCTTGTTGACTACGATATGCTTTCGGACAAGTACAAGCGTATTGTTACGAAAGATGAATATACAAACGCCGAGACCGACGAGCAAATATATGATATATATAAAAGGATCGCCGCAGCCAATACCGATCAGAGATCGGAGGTAATGCAGGATCTTTTTGTAAGCACTACACAAGGGCTGAAAATGTCAGAGGGAACGGACGGATTCATAATTGACGGAAAGGCGTATCACATTACTCATTATTTTGATTTCAAACCGCGGCTGTTTTCGGATACTCCTTATATCAGCAAGTGGATGATAGATATTAAAGAGGTCAGCATAGATGAAAACGAAGACTAAAAATATAAGAATACATTTATTATCAGTAATGGCATTATGCGCAGCCCTTTTCCTTTCCGGCTGCGTCGGGCAGTATTTTGAAAATGTCGGCAAGGCGTTCAAAGGACATTTTATGGATTATGAATACGACAGTGTCCCCGAACGCTGGCGGAATGAGTGGGTCTCCGACAGCCGTGCGGCATCTGAGGTCATCAAGGCGCTTTTAAGCTCGGCGGACAGCGGTGACCGCGAAGCCTTCTCGGAGAATTTTACACCGGAGCTGCAGGCGAGCACTGATTTCGCTGAAACGCTCGACGCGTTCTTTGAGTCGTATCCTGTCGGACTTTCGGAATGTGAGCTTGACGGAGGCGGCGTGTCAAGTGAAATGTCCACTAACGACGGTCACGCCAAGCAGGACGGCTGGACACATTATGATTGTACACTGAACGGGGAGAGATATTTCATAAATCTCAGTTTTTGCCACGGAAACGACTTAGAGCCCGACAAGGTGGGCGTGACTTATTTCACGGTCAGAAATTTAGAAGCAAAAGCGGTGTACAATGATAACAGCAGCCGTGACAGAGATTATGAAGAAGGTACATATATGCTGTGCGATATTCAAAGCAGTGACGATATATGCGCACGGCTTATTAAAGGAAATGCATTCCTGTGGACACCGACCGATACACCGAAGCTTACCGGGGAAGAAATGGGGGCGCTGCTGGATAAATACGGCAAACGCCCTCCAAAGGAGCTGTGGGATATAATCGGTGAACCGAACGCGCAGATAAAATGGTACAACTGCACAGGCTATGATATTTACTACGAGCTTCAGCCTGAGGACGGAGAACCGCGTTATGCTTATATTTGCGTGGACGGGAAATACCGCTTTGAAATATACAGCGCATATCTGTGTTCGCACGAAAAATTCTTTACCGGTTGGAAGAGCGATAACTGACCATGTAATGGAGATGACAAGTCAGCATGAAAAGAAAAATCGTTAAGCGAACAGTTATTGCCTTAATCATCATTTTTATACTTCTCTTAGGCGCTTATATCATCATTAACACAATGCTGAGCTTTACAGCTTACAGCAGATACGACGCCCTTTGCGCAAGAGCGCAGGAATACTATGAGCTGGAAAAGATGTGGCTTGACAGCGACAGAGAGGAAAGTCTTGATATATTTGTCGAGAAAAACGGCTGGGAGGATACAGAGGGATACCATGCGTTCTGCTGTGACGCCGGAAAGTATTATACGCTGTATTCTTTGACGAAATTTGACAACAAGGATATCAGAATTCCGGTCAGGGAGCAGGAGATTGCTAAACTGTGCAATATATTCACGCATAATAAAGCGATCGGGTATTATTGTCCCGAAAATGACAGAAACAATTGAGTTTCGGTAATTATGTAAGGTTTTGGATTTAGGGTGATTTATAATATAGACGAATATTAATACCGTGAAACCGTAACGCTTATAAGCTAAAGTTTTCGCGGTTCCTGACGATATTATACATAAGAGTTGTTATGCCCGGACGCAATGACGCGTTTGTTGATATGAAAGGAGTTTCATCATGAACGTTAAAGTTAATCTGAACACAGCCGCAAATCAGTACAACACACCTACTGAGCCAATGGGTGCAAAATCAAAGGAAACCGGCGCGTTCCTCAATGCGGGAGACGAGACTTCAAGGGTCGGCAAGCAGGATATGGGTACTTTCACAGAGCGCCTTGCCGAAGCCTTCAAGAACGATAACGCAGATGTTATACGCGCCCTTGACGAGCTCTCCGACAACGACAAAATGGAGATCGCCATGCGCTCGTATCTCCAGATGCAGGGTCGTATATACAGCATCAAGAACAAGGAAGAAGAGGATATCCGGAAGTTCAGCTCCCTTAAGGAGGAAAAAGCGTACTATTCCGATATGCTCGAAGAAGCAAAGGAGAACGGGACTGCCGAGATAAAAGACGACAAAGATGCCCGCTTCGCATTTGCCGATAAAAAAGCCGGTGAAAAGCTCTCTACAAGAGATATTGAGAAGGCGATCGAAGATGTTCAGGAGCGTATCGACGGTTTCTTGTATCCATACGGACGCGACGAGGACGGCACGGGAATGTCCAACCCGGAAAACGAGAGAGTTACACGCGACTACATAGCTTACGCAAGCGTATTCCAAGAGATAACGGGACTTGATGCGGATTGCCTGCACCCGGGCGATTCACTGATGCTCAGCAAGACAGACCGCAACGAGGATAACTTCATCGAAAAAGCAAGAGAAAACATAGACGGTCTCAACACCATGTCAAAGGATCTGCGCGACCTTCTGAAGAAATACAAGAACGAGCAGGAAATCGAGATAGGCGGCGGCGACCTCAGTGAAGAAGCCCGCACACGCATGGAAGCTTTCGACTACGTCCGCGAGCAGTTCGTTTACGGAGATCAGAAGACAGAGCTCAAGACTCTCGGAATACTTGATGTTAAGGCGTGAGAGGGATTATTATATTCGGAATTTATCAGGGAGATTAGATGAAGAAGTATCATAAAGCATTAGTTATATTTTTGTCTATAACTTTGTTAGCTGTAATAGGTTTTATTTTCTCTGAAATATATCGAGTACATGTGTATAATAATTTAGAGGAGTATAACAGTTATACAACACAAAATGGTAAATATACCGTTTCTTTACGTAATAATAGTGAAGCAGGTTTGTTTGGTGCAATGAGATTAAGTGTATATTTGGTGCATAACGACAATGGACACATCGAATATATAGGCGAAAAACGCCTTGATTATTATGATGATTTTACTCCGTATGTTAAATATACAGAGAGCAGCACTGAAGTAATTATAACCTTTTATGCAAAATATTCAGAGAGTAATCTCTCTATACATATTATGTAAATATGAGAGCTTACAAATTCTGATTTTTCTTAATAACAGGAATTCAACTGTAAAAAATCAAGGAGGATTGTTTATGAACATCGACGCAAGGAATTTAGCAAATAATAATCTTACGACAACCACCAATCAGAACGAAACGCGGCAGTTGATACGTTCACTTAATCACAAACCTATTGACCCTGCGTATCTCGAACCGCAGGTAATAGCTCCGCTCGAAAAAGCTGCAATTGCCGGAGCTCCGGCGCGAACGGACAGCCTAAATGTCAGCAAAGTAAAGATCATAACAACTAAATGTGCTTATGACCTTGATTATGACAAAGATAAAGCCTTAGAAAACTCATGGAATTTCTCTACAGGTTCTCTTGCTTGGTTACGATTTGCCGAGCCGGGCTGTCAGGGGTTCAGCGGAAGAGTGTCCGATGAAGCCGTCCGGGGTATGAGCAAAGACGAGTTTGCTGACTATATGAAAACCCACGAGCTTGACAAGGATATAGACTGGTTTAATACCAAACAGCTTTTTGGCGGACATAATTCTTATAGTGACTTCGTAAAACAATCCGACTACACAGCTGCACTGTATGCAAGCCTTGAAGAACGCATAAAGACCGACTTCTCCGGTGAAGAACAGACCGAACAGATGAACAAGCTCAATGAGACTTATAATAACGCTGTTGATCTTATGGTCAAAGGTTTCACCGAATCCAATGGCATTTATGGTGTAGAGGACACCTTTGAAAAACTCGGTGTCCCACTCCCCGAAGGCAAGCTTGAAGATAGTATTCGCGCCATAATGGACAGCAAAAAGGCAGAGTATCAAAAATATGTGGCAAGTCACGATGATTATGCAGACATAAAGAACACCGATAACAAGTGGATGCGCCGTGATATCGGTTTTATGGCAGCTTCTCTCATCAAGGCTCATGATGTTTCGGGAGCTCCTGCCGATGATGACAAGTGGAGCGAAGATGACATTGTTACACTCGGTATGCTGGGTTCTATGTATGCTCACGAAGCTCAATACAAGGGGAAAGGGTCGGTTCTTGACCTTAATGACGAGGAAAGCATAGGAATGGCGATCTCAATGACTTGGCTTGCAACGGAGAGAATTATGTCAGACCGGAATGCAAGCGAAGATGTTCGCGATATCGGAAATAAGCTGTTTGAGGCGTATTCGACTAATGTTATCGACCGTGCTGATCGTGTTATGGCTAATGCGCGGAAAAACGCTGTAGGTCACACTGACGCCGAATTTACAGACATTAATGCAGATGATGTATTCGGGGTAGTTGTAGTCGTAAAGGACAGCTATTCTCAAAGTAGCGGCGCGGAAAAAGCGATACACGATATGACTAAGTTCGCCTGCGAGCAATTTCTTAAAAAGGCAAAAACTTCTAATCAGTGGAGATACAATAACCCCTACGCTCCTGCCGGAACGGGAAGTAAGGGCTTCTGGGAAGGTTTCTATAATTCCGAGCCGAAAACAAGGATGCAGGGCGGAATGAAGTCTGTGCTTAAGACTTGGGAGAAGTTCGACA
>JAGAWN010000213.1 GCA_017941355.1 Ruminiclostridium sp.
GATTTTCCGCGGCTTTCTCTGTATTCATCGCATCATCAAAACTGCAAATACTCCGCAGAATCAAAAATAAGCGTCAATGCCGCACTCATTAAGGGTCGCGGCATTTTTATTTGTGTAGTTGCATCGGCTTTTGCGCTTGTCTATTCTTCAAGAAATCTTAAATCCGATAGCACATCGTTGACAACTCTCCATGTATATGCGATAATTATTCAGAAAAAATTTTTATTTCTTGTAACATTTCCTCTGTTTTATGTGTACATATATATGAAACCGCTTTGCAAAGGAATTTCATAATGAAAGATAAGCTTGTCGAAAAACTGATAGGCTCGGATGTGCGCGCATTCGAGCAGATCGTGAAAAAATACGGCAGATATGTTTTTCGTGTTGTTAAGAACCATTCCAAGGGCTTGCTCACCCGCGAGGACGAGGAGGAGATCACCAACGACACGTTTGCGGCACTTTGGCTCACCCGTGAGAGGATAGACCCTGAGCGCCCGTTATTGACATATCTTGCTGTGATAGCCCGGAACAAGGTATCAAACAGTCTCCGAACCCTTAGATTTACCGTCAGTATCGAGCAGCTCGGTGAGCTGTATGACGCGGACTTTGAGCAATAATTTGAGGACAGGGAGAATGTTGATGCCATTCTTGAAGCTGCCGGAACGCTGAATAAGAAGCAATATGAGGTATTTGTCCGGTTTTACCTGTATGGTGAACCGCTGACGGAGATATCCGAAAGAATGGGCATCGGCAGTTCTGATGCCCGGACAACCTTGTTCCGCGCGAGAGAAGCCATAAGAAAATATCTGTCCGAAAGGGGTTATTTCGATGAGTGAAGAACTGCTGCCATACGACAGCGAAAGACTACCGGCGCGAATGCTTGACGATATGGTTCATGCAGCAAAGGAAAAAGCAGGAATAGTGGAAGTAAAGACTTCTCACAGACTTCACAGACCGGCTGTGCTGATAACAGCGATAATTGCAGGAATTTCTTTGTTTGCGGTAACTGCCGGAGCCTTGCTGAAATGGGATATATTCTCGCTGTTCCGCAGTCAGAGGGAGAATGCTCAAAACGCTGCCGGAGAGATTTCTTCGGAGTTTACCGACAGGAAACACACATTCCTTGATAACATCAACATTCCGGTAGGAGCGGAAGCATTCCCGGAATACACCGAGCGTGAGTATGAGATACTTGCGGAGCTTGCTCACGAAGCTGATCTGACATTCGATTACGGCGAAAAGTCGCTGCATATCTCCGGATATGTGTTTGACGGAAGCTGCCTTGATATTTACTATGATGTGACATACCCGGACACAGACACAGAGTTCTACTTCTACAGCGATGATACGCTGACAGCAAGCGCGGCTGTTCCGTATCTGCTCTATACTGACGGAAATATTGCATATTACAGGAGCAGGAACTACTTGCAGCTTGCGGGCAATGTTACAAGCACGGAGATCATTATAGACGACAGCGACACCCTGCCCGATGATAGCACACAAAACAGGTTTATCGTAGATGTTCCAAGCGTCGAGCCGGTAGTTATCGAGGATATTGAGCTTAACGAGGGCGTTCATCTCAATCGGTTCGCGCTTTCTCCTCTCGGAGCATTTATGGAGCTTTCGGAGAGCATCGAATACATTCAGACCTACGACAGCAACGCCTATCCGATCTATGTGACATACAAGGACGGCACTGTTATCGACTTGTCCGACTATACAGGCAACTTCGAGGGCGGTGCCGGATATCTGAACGAAGAAGGCAGGATAGTTCTTGATTATACGATAGGCAAAAATTTGAATATCTTTGATGTTGAGCAGATACGTTCTGTGCAGATATTCAACGAAGTAATAATATTCAGCTGAGAAAGGAAGAAAATCATGAGAAGTTTTGGATTACACCGTTCATCAATAAGCAGATATATGGGGCGCAGCAGCTTCAAGCGCAGTTCTGTCGGCAGGCGTAACACCTACAAGGTCGGCAGCAGCACATTCAAGTCATATCTTGCGGAAGCGCGGAAGATCGCGGACGATATTGAAGCTGCCAAAAGCGAAAACACATCGGAAACATCAAGAACAAAGGCTGCCGCATACTCGCACTCGCTTACAGGCAGCAAATACAATAACGGTGTCACAGCTATGAGCGACAGCGTAAAGGATATAAACGATCGGCTTGATGCTGATATTCCCGATATGGAAAAAGCGTATGAAGCTGCCGTAAGGTTCGCGGACGGCTATAATGATATGCTCGCGGCTGTGAAGAGCTCCTCAAACAGCTCTGTAATCGGCAAGGCAAGATATATCTCTGATGTTGCGAATGTATTCTCGCGGGCGCTTGGGAAAATCGGTATCAGCACCGATAAAAACGGGAACTTAAGTGTTGACAAGGATAAATTCATGAAAGCCGATAATGACGATATTTCAAAGATATTCGTAACAAAGTCATCTTTCGCAAGCCTTATAAAAGAACAGACCGACAGCATTTCCGTGCTTTCCGCTATGAGTGCCGATACATATTCCGGTACACATACAGCCGCTTATACTTCGGCAATGAGCGGGTCGATATTCAGTAAGTTGCTTTGACCGGGTTTTAGTTTGTGCGCCTGTTTTGATATTGCATTTTTCTGATATATGTGGTATAATCAAGAAAAGCCTTGTGTAAAGGGTTTACGATAATAAATTTTGACATATACTGCGTACTATTGGAGTGACATCAATCTATGGCAAAAAAGATTTTCATAATAATGGTTCTATCAATAATAGTACTAAATCTCTCCTCGTGTATTTTTATTCCTTTGTTCGACAATTCTGATGAGCAGAATATTTTTACAGTAAAAGCTCAGATGAAAAATGACTGTAAAGAGATAATTCGTTGTTTGGAGGAAAAGGATAGTGATACTCTCAAAAATATGTTCTGTGAAAAGCTTCTTGATAATTATGAAAACATAGATGAAGATATTGAACAAGCTATGGATTTCTTCCAAGGAAATATCACATCATACGGCAATGTATTGTATGGGGATGATGATTCTTTCATAAATGGAGAATGTGTTAAATTTATTGCTTCGCCATCTATAGATTCTATTACAACTGACACAGGAAAAGAATATACTGTTATTTACAATGAGCACATCATTGATGCTGAAAATCCAGAAAAAATCGGGATATCGTATATTGAAATAATTGATGAAAATAATGATTCGTGTCAAATAGGAGATTTTTATACCGTTAATCCCGATCACCATTGGTAATTTATATTGCGCCTACAATGTTTAGCGACTTTGTAGGCTTTTTTCATTGAAACAAGTACAAGAATATGTTATAATTTCAGCGCATAACAAAAATATATCGGCACTCTGCACTATAACGCGGCTTGATATTTGTCCGATTTTCACAAAATTAAATTTTTTTTCAAAAAACCGGTAACATCGGTGCTTTTCATTCGTTATATAAGTAGAGGCAGTTATATCTTCGGATCCGGAGGAGCAGGAATTGCTTTCGATATATCTATCAATGGTTGAGACCGATGAACAGCGTACATTCATCGAGCAGTTATATAAGACCTACGAGCGCAAAATGTACGGAGCAGCATTCGATATATTGCACAATAAACACGATGCGGAAGATGCGGTACATAGTGCATTTATACGAATTATCGAAAATATTGAAAAAATAATGCAAATACCCGCTGATAAGCAGGGGTATTACATCGTTATTATTTGTAGGAACATATCAATAGACATTTGCAGGAAGAAAAACAATTCCGAGATGCCGATCGAGAATATTGATGAAATCGAGGACAGGATATCATTTGACGATGTCATTGATTCCCGTTTAACAGCCAAGAGCATCAGAAAATGTATATTTTCGCTCAGGGAAAGTGATTTCGAAGTGCTGTATCTGAATCTGCTGTGTGAGCTTCCGGCAGCAGATATAGCCGGAATACTGGCGATAAAGCCGACTACGGTAAGCCAGCGCATCTATAAGGCAAAAAAGAGGCTTATCAAGATCATAGAGGAGCAGAAATGTTGAGTGGAGAACAGCTATTGAAACAGGCATTTTCAGAGGTCGCAGCAATAAAGTATGAGCAGGTACCGGAATGCCGGCATATCTTTTCTCTGCGCTATCGGATACGCAAGAATAAGCTCCTGCGTTCATTGGAGCGTAAGAGCGCGCCGGAACCGAGAGCGCATACCGGGCGTTTCAGACTGAAATATCTCGTTCTGGCTATCATTATGGCTTGTGTGCTGGTGCTCACCGGTGGTGTTATAATGTTTTGGGCTGATGGATTTAAGGGTATTGTACATTCCGACCATATAAGATTGTATGTATCGGATATTGAAGGCTCTCCGGAAACAATAGAAAAATGCTGTTTCCTGTCAGTTTTGCCGGAGGGTTTTACTTTGGAGCATTACACAACCGGATACTCTATGAATTTTATTGTTTACAGAAATAATGAGGGGGAAGATATATTTTTGATCCAATATGTGAAAAAAGAATTTGATCCTTATGTAAATAATGTCGATGTTGAATTTACAGAAACAACCGTTAATGGCTATAAAGCCATATATGCGGAACACAGTAAAGATGGGTTTACCGACTCTATAATTTTCTGGGACAGCGAAGATTATGTTTTTGAAATGTCAGGAAGCGGTTCAAAAGAATACATTAGAGAACTTGCTGAAAAAAACGAGATGTCAGGGTTTATAGAAACAGAATAAACTATATGCTTAGTATGGAACATTTATTGAAAGAAATGCTCAATAAGATACTATGAATGAATTAATAATTTATGCGGGAAACCGCACACAATAAACATCAAGGAGGACAAAACTATGTATGTGATCAATGGAAGGGAATTCAACATCACTCAGATCGGACAGAACAAATTCCGAAATGAGATCAAAGACCCTAAAGAAGCGCAAGAACTTGCGAAGCTGCTCCACGATCTCGACAAACCGATACAGGTCGTGAATGAAAGTGCGGATGGGCTTCGCAAGGAAACTCTGTTTTTCAATGGCGACAGGCAGTGCTTGCCGGCAATAAGTTTGCTCCCGGAAGGACAGTCACCGTCATTTGAACACGAATTTCTTAATAACGCAACCGCAGAATCTGCTTTTTTAGAAAACTGGCAAAATTCAACTGGACAGTTCATTCATCATCAAGTGACTTTCAAAACGAACGGCGGCTCAACAAGTGCTGGTATCAATTACAATACCGTGGATCAGTCTTCTGTTCAGCGAAGCGAATACATAACACAGGGTAAGCCGTCCGAATTTGCCACAGTTAAAGATAGCGCTGTTGTCGGAATGTCGCAATCTGATTTTCTTGATCATATTCGCACGAACGGTCTTGACAAAAACATCAATTGGGATTATGTTGCAGGTTGTCTGACAGCACCTACCGGATTTGATACTCTCGATAAGTTTACGGATTATGCGGGAGCTATGTATGCAAGTCTCGAAAACCGTATAAACAACGATTTTACGGGAGAATTAAAGGACGCACAGCTTGAAATGCTCAACGCAGTCGTAAATAAAGCTGTAAGTGACTATGCAAATAAATTTGCAAAGCAGACGTTGTTTGCATACAGCAGACAGGAATCGGAGTTGTCCATTGATAAGAAAATTCAGATCGATGACAAGAAGATATACGATTCAATAATGGCGCTTGCAGATCAAAAGAAGCAAAGCTACAGCAGCTATATAGCTGCCAACACGGATTACGCAAATCTTGAGGGCAGTGATGACAAGTGGCTTGAACGTGATGTAAAGTTTATGGCGAACGCTCTGCGTAATGCACACGACCCGAATACCGATACAAAAGGCGGCGGAACGCTTTACAATCAAGACGAGCTTACAGCGCTCGGAATGTTTGCCGATATGAATGATGATTTTATGAAGGGCGGCGGTTACGGTTATTCCGGCACAAGATACACCGAAGAAACTATAGGCTTAAGTCTTGCAATGAAATATGTTGCAACAGAGACTGTCAAAGATAACTGGAATGTCGGTGATGAGGTCAAGGGCATTATAGATACGGCGACGAATGAGTTCACACGAAAGCATCTTATAGATTTCAACCTTTTGGAATATGAGAAGGCAGGAAACAAGAATAGTGACCGTTTCGGAGCTATGGATTTTGAAACGATCTTTGCGATTGTGGATAAGGCAAAAGATGAATACAAGAACAATGGCGGAGATGCAGTAAAAGCTGTCAAGACAGCCGGAGATTTTGCTTATGATCTGTACAACAAGAACAGAAACAAAGGCAGCAATAAGCTGCTTATCCGGTACAATCAATCTACGGATATCCCCGAAGCTAACTTTTGGCACGAATTTTACGATGACGGACGAGGGACATCGTATATGGGAAAAACTCTCGATAAGATACGCGATTTTGTTTCAGCGGCAAAATCGAAGAATGTAACATCATTGAAGAAAATGGACGCTCACTATTTCTTCAATTACAAGTCGCTGCTCGGCGGTTTGTATAATCCGTCGATGTTTAACCCGACATTTGCCGATAAAGTGCTAAATCCCGATAAAACAGATAAGTAATAAAACACCGACAAGCGCACGGGTCATCTGATTCGTGCGCTTTATAGTTAAAGTAACCAATACATTCTTTAAAAGCTTGTACACTTTTCACGAATATCAAAAAATGTCATTTTCAGCGTAACATTTTGGTATGTTCATACGTTATATATTATAGACGGGCAGTGCGTGTTATTTCGCAAACTAAAGATTTTCTCTTTCCTGCCGATATAATATATAGGCATTTTCCGGAGGTTTCGAAATGAACAAACAAAAGCAGATCATCATATACGTCGTAATAGCAGTCGTTTTTATTGCAGCCGTATTATTATCATATAATCTTGGTGTTATTAATAGCTCTTCTCAGGGAAACAAAAAGGTTGTAAAACAATTGGGATCTCCAAGTATCAGGTACGAATACAAGATATATCCATTTCTTACCGATGTAGAAGATATCCCGGAAGGATATACGGTAAAGGGGCAGGTAAGCTATGCCGATGATCACGTTGTATGCCGTGCCGGTGATGACATTTATGCCTCTGATGATAACCCATACTGCATATATACCAAAGAGCATCCCAGCACTGGTGGAAATGGATATAATCTATTTGTGACTGCGCCGCTGTGTTATGATCTTGTTATGTATAACGGTTATATTTACGAAAATAGGGGCGGTATCGGGCGTATTGACAGAGAGAATTTTGATGAAGATAGTTACAAGTACGTTGGAAAGGTCGAAAATATAGATCGTACTGCAATACCAAACAAGGATTATGACAGTAATATCAAGGGAGCCGATAAAATATTTATGGGTGAAACCGAGGACACTATATATGTAAAGGTCATTGAGTTTGATGAATACCACTATATCGTACTGCATAAAAAACTGACGCAGTTAGGGTAATGTGAATACCGATGGCTCCGTTATCTCTAAAGATTTCACGTTTCCTGCCGATATAATATATAGGCATCTCCGGAGGTTTTGAATATGGATTTAGGAATATACAACAAACAGAATATCATAAAGCGAGACAAAAGCGAGATCGAGATACTGCTTGAATCGCTGAACAAGACCAAGCGTCGTACCAAACCGCAGCCCGTTCAGCAGGCAACTCTGTTTGCGCCGGCTGCGAGAAGTGGGGACGCTGTTACATTTGAGCTGTCTCAGCAGGCAAAGAATGAGATGCTTGACTCTTACATAGATGAAACATTGAGCAAGGGCGAACCTCTTGAAGGTGTAACAAAGGAAGAATTCAACTACTATCATTACCGTAAGACCGGAAATCTTTACTATGGAGAAGAACTTGAAAGAGAATATCGTAACGCAGTTGAGGGATATAACAATGTAGCCGCTGCTCGGCGCTGGCGATATGACCCCAATTATAAAATACCATTACAGATATGTGACAGCGACGAAGTAATAGCAGATCGAGAAGCTGCAATAGAAAAGTACAAGACGGGCGCGGAACTTGAACCGTGGGAAAAGAATGTCATGTTTGCATTCCGTAACGGTGATGAATACATTGAAACGATAGGAAACGCAAGACATCAACGAGAACAGAATATTATTCAATCTGCATTATCAAATGCGCTTTCGGATAACGGAATAAGTCTTGACCCCGATGAAACGATAACTTTCAGCGTATGGAATAACGATGTAAGTGTGAGCGGTTCCAAAGATGAAGCAAAAAATCAGAAGATAGAGCAATTACTCTCAAAAATAGAAATAAATGGCAAGAGTGATGTCTTTGGCGCTCGATTGTCAAGTTACTACTATTTTGAACACAATGATGAGCTTTTGGAAGGCGGAATGCCCTTATCTCAATTAAAACAGGCAGAATACTTTCTTCGATCTGAGGGCGATGAAAATGATAGTCTTTTTGATTTGTCAATTGATGAGAACGGAAATATAAAGGGTTTACCTAAAAGACTTGATGAGTTTATAAAGGAAAAGGCAGTAGGCGGTTTTAATGACCCGGTTGAATCTGAGGATTTACAGGAACGCAATGCCGTATTCAGGGCAAGAACTATGAGAGACGCTTTTATCAGCGCCATAAACACAATAAACAACGGCGAATATGAAAAGTATAGGAATATGAAGTGCTATCTTACATATAAGAATGGTGTTTTGGAATGCAAATGACGGAGGAGATTATGAATAATATAGCAATTAACAACACTATACAGACGTTCACCGCAAGCCGCAAAACAATATCGGCAAAGACCGACGGTTCCGATTTCGGGATAGCCTTGCAATCGGCATTTTCGTACAGTGAGCCGAAAGGAGTAAACGCTGTAAAGGAAACAACATTTTTATGTTTCGATGACCTACTCGAAGATATGTATGTGATTTCCGATGCCCATAAGCTCGAAGCGCCACTCGCGAAAATAAGAGGTGTATCGCCCAATGAATACAATAGTGCATTAAATGAGATATCAGAGAAAAGATTAGAGATCATAAGATCAGGTGAGGGTATCAAGGTTCGTGTTGATGCAGGAGAATTGCCTAAACTTATTGAGGAAATACAGACAGGGCTTGAAAACGGCGATTCACTCAGAGATGTTCTTCAAAAGCACTATGACAGCTACGGAGATGCCACGCAATTTAACGGAAAAGAATGGTTCTATATCGTTCCCGAGACCGGCGAAGTAAAATACGCATGGGAAAAACACAGAGTAGTATATTCAAGCGAAGCGCAAATGGAGATGGACAGACTTTCTTGCTATTCTATTGCAGACGATATAGCAACGGTACTGCGTTATACATATTTCAAGGAAGAAACAGACGATCCGACAAAAGTTCAGGCTCTTATTGACGGTATAAGCGCCCGTTCGTCGCAATACAGCATGGAACGCTTTGATCCTCGTTGGGATACTACCGTTTATCGTACAAGAGAGGAAATGGCACTGCTTGAACAGCAGTACGGTGCTTGTGACTGTGACGGCAGTGAATACGATGATATGATTGACTCGCTCCTCGAACTCCTTGACCGACATTTCAAGGCAGAACAGCAGCGGGAAGCCGAAAATGACGACTTCGGCAGCTCGTCGCTTACAGTCGCGGCTATGGCGGCGAAGATAGCTGTGAGTAAAACAAAGGAGACGGAGTTGTCTGAAAATGCAATATAACGGGAGAAGAATATGAATACAACAGCGATCAACAACACTATACAGACAGTCACCGCAAGCCGCAGAACAACAGCAAGGACCGACGGCTCCGATTTCGGTATAGCTTTGCAGGGCGCATTTTCTTACAGTGAAGCAAGGGGTGTGAACGCAATTGCTTCAAATGCTTTGGAGATGCTCGACGTTGAGCTTGAAGATATGTATGTTGTGTCAAATGCACATAAACTTCAGATTGCGACAGGACAATTCGGAATTATATCAATGAATGAGTACGAAAAAGCCGTTGACAATGTAAGGAATAAATATCTTGAACTATCACAAGCGAAAAATTGTATTGAGGTGCGCATTGACCCGGGCAAATTCAGTGAATTTGTCGAGGAACTGCAAACAGGAATTGCAAATGGCGACTCGCTTAGAAATGCATTGCAAAAACATTTTGACAGTTACGGAGATGTTACGCATCTGAATCACGGTGAGTTCTTTACTATCAATCCGGATACGGGTATAGTCGAGGTCGCACATACTCCCACCCGTAATGTTTATGGCTCTGTTGCTGATAAAAATATGGATATATTAACATCTATATCAATAGCCGATGATCTTACAACGGTTATGAGATATACATATTTTAAGGAAGAATCGGATGATCCCGCGAAAGTACAGGCGCTAATTGCCGGTATATGTGAACGCTCGGACGGCTATAACACCGAGCGCTTTGATCCTTTATGGGATGGCTCGGTATTTCATCAGGATGAATGGTATGTGATGATGCAGGAAAAGCTCGGATATGATAAAGAACCTAAAAATGACATGGTAGATTCACTTCTCGAACTCCTCGACAGTCATTTCAAGTCGGAGCAAAAACGTCAAACAAAAATTGATGATTTAGTTAGCTCGTCGCTTACGGTCGCGGCTATGACGGCGAAGATAGCTGTGAGTAAAACAAAGGAGACGGAGTTGTCTGAAAATGCAATATAACGGGAGAAGAATATGAATACAACAGCGATCAACAACACGATACAGACATTTACCACAAACCACAGAACGACAGCAAAGAACGACGGCTCTAACTTCGATATTGCTTTGCAGGGGGCTTTCTCTTATAGTGAAGTAAGGGGCGTTAATGCAATTTCCTCAAATGCTTTGGAAATGCTTGATAATGAACTTGAAGATATGTATGTTGTGTCTAACGCACATAAATTGCAAATGCCAATGGCACAAAGCAGTCAGCTTTCGCCAAACGAATATCATAGGCTATGCGCCGAAATAAGAGAAACGCGAAAAGGAATTCTTGGGTCACAGCGATGCGTAGAAGTTATTATAGATGCGGGCGAGTTGCCAAAATTCATTGAAGAAATCCAAAACGGAATTGAAAACGGTGATTCTCTTAATAATGTACTGCAAAATCACCGTGAGAGATACGAAACC
>JAGAWN010000214.1 GCA_017941355.1 Ruminiclostridium sp.
GGGTTTGCTATCTTCCTTTTTAGCGGCGGTTTTCTTTTCCGTGGGCTTCTTATCAGAAGCTTTCGGGCGACCGGCTTTCTTATCTACTGCGGTATCAGCCTTTTTTACAGCTTCCGGCTTTGTTTCGGGAGCAGCAGCCTTCGTCTCAGCAGACTTTTCGGTTGTCGGTTTGATGTCTTTGATGAGCGCAGCGGCAGCCTTTTCTTTTACTTCCGCCGGTGGAGTGATTTCCTTAGCTTGAGTTACTGTTTTAGCAGCAGTTTCTTTTGCTGCAACAGAAGTGGTTTCCTTTTTTACCTTGTCAGTTTTTTTGGTGCTCGCCATTGAGACATCCTCCTTTATATTTGATATTACCATTATATCACCCTATATACTGATTTGTCAATAGTTTCCATAACAATATGTTGTACAGAAAAAAGCATAGCCTTTCGACTATGCTTTTCAGATGCGAATTATCGTTTTATTTTGGTAAGAGCGTTGCGATTCAGACATTGAACACACATCTTATCGCTGTGATGTATCAGTATCTTATATTCCACACCATTCTGCTTCCAGCTATGGTTTTGCAGATTTACAGAGCTCGTAAGCAAACCGTTGTCGCATATCTTGCTGTTGATATGATCCACTATACGTTCAACATCGTTGATACCTATGCGGTTAGCGCATATATGCTCTCCCTCGATTCGATTTTCCTTATAATACTTAGGGCAGGCATAGAACACGGAGAACGGTCCTTGTTTTATCTGCATTTTTTCCGGCTCAGGATGATTACCGCAGTAGATCTCCATTTTTGCCATTATTCCGCTTATAAGATACTTTTCGCTCATTTTCTTGCTCCTTTACACAATACAGCTTACAGCGTAGCCTATGCCGACAAAAGGCGCATAAGGCAATTGCAGTCTTTTACTTCTGTCCAGTTCAGCACCTTTGCTTATCACTATTGCAATAACGGTAACGACATACACCACCAGAGATATGATGATGACTTTGAGGGTTGGATAGGCATATATCATAAAACCCATACTCCCCATCATAATTGCATCGCCTCCGCCGCTTTCTGCGAATAACGCAAACAAGATATATAGAGAAAAATAGATGAAAAAGCCTATCAATGATGCCATAAGGTCGAAGGAACCCTCCCAGAATCTCACTGCACAAACAAGAATTGCCGCACTCGGGAAGACCCAGATAGGTATTTCGCCTTTGCGAATATCCGTAAACGATGCTATGGCAAGCGCAATCAGTATAATGATCTGTACTATCATATCAGTATTTTCTCCCCTCTGAATTTTGCCAGCTCTCCGATATTTCTTGCCCCGACAGCCTCACAGCACTGTTCCGTGAGGTAGTCGAGATCCACGCCGGAAAGAATGATGCATGGAGACTTCCACCGTTTGCCCGCAATATCGTAGTGTATCAGTCCGATGACTGTATTAACGGTTATATGCTCCTTGTCAGCAAAATTCGTGTAATAAACAGAGTTCACAAAAGGCTTTACAAGTATGTACTCCGCCTTTTCTTCCTTCAATTTCGGAATAAGCGTACCAAAGGCCCTTATAGTGGCTTCGGTATCATCCGATGCCTTATGAAAGGTAATGCCTTCATCAACACCCAGATAATGAGCTATATTCGAGAGCTTAAATGACCCGACCTCTGCTTTGGTGTACAACTGCTTCGCCATTCTCATAACATCTACGGTGTAGCCAAATCTGAAATCAGCACCGTGCCTTGCATAGAGAGACTCCATAAAGTTGTTGTCAAAGCTGTTGTTATTGTATCCCGCGATCACACAGTTCTCGGGAATAAAGCTCTTTATAGCCTCAAAAGCCTCATCTTCGGAGGGCTTATCTGCCAGAAACTCGTCTGTATATCCCGTTATTCTTACTATATCCTCACTTAACGGCTCTTCAGGCTTGATGTATACAGTAGTCTTGTCGCTTTCCTTCAGGATGACCGGATCAGAGACCGAGCCGGGATTGCAGATGTCGAACTTTACTGCCGAAAACTCGATTATTCTGCACTCCTGTGGGTCAAGCCCGGTCGTTTCAAGGTCATAGAACATGATATGCTCACATTCCGAGAATGCCTTTCTTATAAAATCCGCCGTTATCTCCGTATTGATATATTCGTCCATATTTAAGCTCCTTTCCTGTACTCAATAGTTCTGATCGCAGCCTCACGCTGCTGTTCAAACAATTTTCCCTTGATCCTGCTGTCAGCGATCCACTGTAATGCGTCCTTGTCTTCATCGTACAGCTGATTAACAGTGATACCTTTCTTGTTATAGGGCCCTACTGCAACAACTGTATCAAGGAATGCGGGATAGCTGCTTTCCGTGCTTTCTGTCGCAGAAGCTGCTTTCGGAGCTACCTTGATGCTCGTTTTACCTGTCTGCTCTACCTTTGAGGGAGCTGTGAAAAGCTCACTGTTATCGGTACTGTCAAACTCATCCTCGTACTCGTCATCAGCTGAAACGACCTCAAAGGGCGTTGCATTAGCCGGAATAGCCACATTATTGATAGGCTCCGTTATAGGACGCTCCTTTGCTTCGTCGTCAGCCTCCTCGGTATCGTCCGCGGGATCTTCCGTAATTGCGGCAGGCTTTTCTTCCTCAACATCGGAAAAGTCGATGATCGGTGAATCAGGATACACGCTTGTTTCACTTGCGACCTGTGCTGCCTTTTTAGACTTTGGGCTCTGTACATCTTCGCTGTCGGAATAAGTGTCCTTAAACCCGAAAAGCCGTATCACAGCCCTGTCAAATGCGCGCTTGGAAGCCATTGCATTCGGATACATCCTTGCAATGTCATTGGTGAGGTTCTTATTGTTCGCCTCTCCAACAGACTGAGCCTTATGATTCTTACCGTTCTTATCGGTAAATGTGGCAGTACACATAAAGACAGCGTTCCAGCCGTTATTGAACAGACAGTCGTAGTGATACTCCACGCCATTCTCATAAGCGAGCTCCTGCAATACCGAATGTGGTATTATCGTGTTACCGTCAACAACGGTTCCTTCAAACTCGATCTCCTTATCCAGATATCTTGCCTTTGCTTTCATAGTTCCTCCTAACTGCCGTCGTAACGCGGCATTTCATAATTTCCGATTATCGCATCTCTATGATTACTCCGTTCGTCATAAAGATACTCATATATATTATGATTACGGGAAGCGTCGGATAAGAAGGAACATGAATGGAGGTTCTATTCAGATCCTTTTTGGGCGACAACAAAAAACAGAGCCGATTATATAAAATCGGCTCTGTTATTTGTATATTTCTCAAATGCTCGTATGTGAATATTGATTGTTAGCTTAAGTTAATACCACTTTGCTTTATCTTGATGCATTTAATTATTATAATTATCGTAAGAACTGCCATTAAAATTGTCTGCGGCAATGTAAATACAAGATGACAATAAAACAGTTGGTCAAATACATAGAGCGGCACAATCCTTCCTATCTGATAAGCTGTGTCAGTTTGCTGACTGATACTGCTTATAGTTTCTTTTCCGTTAATGAAATAGCCGTTATTAGTTATTGCTGCAAGAAACAAATCACCACCCATATTAATACCATTCACAATTATAGCAATAGGGTCTTCAATATTATTATTCTCATCTCCAACATCTATACTGTAAGTAAAATATTTTTGATTGTCCTTAACAATTATTAAATTGACGGGAAAATATTCATAATCCTCAACGCTTATCTCATCTCCGGTCAAGTATTCTTGATGAACGATTTCGTCTATATTATAACTCCATCTGTACCATTCCGAATAGTATTGTTGTATTTCGTCATAATACTCCGAGTATTTTTGTGGAAGCAAGACAGTAATACCGATTTCATTGTTAGGAACATTTACGGCATTGGAATTTAAGTCATATATTGGATTTTTCTTCAAATAGTTGTTGTTTATGTATGTACATTTGTAATTCGGATCATAGAACATCATACTATCTCCGACAATCTCATCATACATTTCCGGGTCGCTATAGTAATTTGAGGGATACATCATAATGCCGTCTTTTTCATCACATAAAGACACAAATTCCTTGAATTTTTTTCCTGCAATATATTGAGACTCGTTATCAATTAAGGTCGGGTCGTGTATTTCTATTGTATAATAACCTTTCGCATTATCCCACTTCTCATTTTTGGGATATATATTTGCAGTTGAAAGGTCAATAATTTCAATCGTCAATGAAACGCATACTGCAATTAAAGCAATGCTTGATAAAGCTTTGCCTGTTATCTTTCTTGAAAGTAATATAATGAGGATATTAATTATATATGCACATAACATCGGTAAGCCAGCTATATATAACTGCGAGACATAAATATCCCTGTTCTGCATAATAATAAGCACTATAGCTGTGTTTATTGCAGCCGAAATGATGAAGCTCACAGTTTCAGTGAATAATGATTTTTTTATAGAATTATTGATATTCCTGAAGGGGATTGAAAGAATAATCAATAATACTGTTCCTTGCAGAACACTGAAAATCCAATTGCCGGAACTATCGAATAAAGCCCCTAAAACAATAAAAGATGAGATGATTGATTTTGAAATGCAATATAAAGTGTTTTTTTTCATAATACTCCTATATAACAGTGCAATTTCGCCGCATTAATATATGCGGCGAAATTGCATATTTTTGATGATTAATTTGTCTTGTAGTCGAAATATGCTTTATTTCCGCTGGGCGCTCTACCAACTTGAGCTATTGCCGGTACGCTGGCTTGCATCCACGATGTTGTTCTAAACACGATCCCCTGAACCGAAGCTTTGTGCTCAAGGTAGTTGTTATAGTATGCCGAATAAACCTTTCCGTTATAATTGGAACTGTATTTCCAAGTCCCGCCGCCGACATTAACAACATTGAAAATTGTGTCATCGTCAACTATTAACCCCTTTGTTCCGGCGCTTTTAGATTTAACGCTCATAACATTGTCCAAATCAACATACCCTCCGTGAATGTCGCCAATTTGGTATTCATGAATGGCATTAGCACCCGTTGAAACAGAGAGGTTTTCTGCCGAAGCAACAATGGCACTGTTAGTCAGAATTGTTGCAGCTACTGCCATAGTCGTAATTATTTTTTTGAACTTCATAATAGTGTTCCTCCTTTATATTTGTTTCTAAAACTTCATCAAATGCGTCTATGACTGAAATTTTACACTTGTCTGAAAATGATGGAAATAATTTATTAAGGAATAAGTATAAGAAATATCCCATAACTGCTCCCAACGCATTAGCAATCACATCATCAATATCGCCCGAGCGACCGTAAAAGAACGGATGGATAAGCTCTATTGTCAGTGTTATGACCAGACCGGATAAGAATATTTTCAGTAAATTGGATTTTTTGAAGATAAATGGCAGTGCCAATCCTAAAGGTATAAATATCGCAATATTAGCGAGAAACATCGCTATATCGCTCAGTTCGATATATTGATTTATTAATACTTGAACTACCATAGGTATAAGATTGATCCTGTATTCTCCCGGAAGAGCCAAAACATCATTCGATGCCCAATAACTTCCTTTTTCAATCAGAAGCAAAAGGTTTTCCCATAAATTCGGCGGCAGAAATATAACAGCGACCAGTTCGGCAAACCACGCAAATAAAAGCAACCTTATAGTTTCATTAAGAAAGCCTCTTTTGCGTACTTTTTTAAAATAATCTTTAAAATTATATTTTAGCCAAATTCTTCTTCCTATCCAGTATAATATAATTGCCATAAATACAGCAGGAAGCGAAATAATAACTGACCTCAAAGCCCCCCAATTATCATAACTCGCCATCAGTTCTATCTCCTCAATAATATCCTTCACTTTACCTGATGTATGATCTTGAGATTATTACAGAGCCGTTAATATATCTATTACCGTTTCCAGTTGATGTTGCGTTGTAAAGCCTGAAGCAATAGCACGCACCGTTTTCTAAATTAGAAAACTGAAGGGTTTGTACTCCACTTGTCTGAATTGTTGCCGTTCTGCTCTCTACCTGCGTCCACACGCCATATGAATTCTTTTTATAAAGTTCGGCTCTTAACTTTCGCTCTCCTGATGTCGAGCCACTATTAAGATTACATTTCAGGTAAAATGAATGTGTTGTTGTCTTGAAGTACCTTGAGGTCCAAGATCCTGTATTTACTCTTAAATCCTCAAGTGTAGCAATATAATTGCCGGCACTCCAGTCATATTCGGATGTGGGTTTTGACGGCGCACGGAGTATTGGTCTGTTAGTTGATTCTTCAACCATGTAATTATCCATATGCTCCACTTCGTCATATGCATATGCAGTTGCATTGCTTACTCCAATCATTGTTAAGCACATAATTGCGCTTGTTGTCGAGGCAACGATTCCTTTAAATACCTTGTTAATAGTTGTTTTCATAATTTTTTCCTTTCTGTCAATTGACTTTAAAATTCCACACCTATACTATAGGCGTGATTTCCGTTTTACTTTACAGTTATTTCGGTACTGTAAACCGTGATCTTTTCAGATTTACCGTTCTTATACTTAACTGTAAACACAGTTTTTAAACGATAAGTACCGCTGGACAGTCCTGTTTTTGAGTTCCTCATAGATAAGCTTTGTGTATTTACGGTTGTTGACCAAGTAGCCCCAGATACGCTCTGATAATACCATGAAGTCTTCTTTTCAAGCGTCTGTACGGCAGTAATAGAAGTGGATTCCTCGCTGCTTCTACTGCAAGTACTTTTACACACCGCTTCATTTGATTTTAGCATGAGAGACGATGTTTTAGTAAGTTGACCAACGTCCTGTACTACCACGACATTATGTTCTTTGGCATAAGCCCCCGCATCAACAGTAAACGAAGCTATTGACATTGTACCGATAAGAAAAGCTGTAACAAATTTTTTCATTTGTTTATACCTCCTTTTTTAGCCTTTCATTATATAAGACTTAAAAGGAAGAAATAATAATACAGTCAAAATCGACAAAAAAGACAAATTTATTGTTGAATATTAACAATTTTCTTTTCTTCGTATATTGTTTCAGCAATTAGCTTTATGATAGATATATCTAAATTTGAATGTAACTCAAATATATATTCACCATTATCCCATATTAAAACTTGATCTTTCTCATTTCTTTGAAAATATAGAGCATCAAATCCATTTATAGCCATACTTCCGATGGCAGACTCTTCAGTATTTACTCTTGCATTTTGATATGCTTCTTTTACCCAATACATAAAATCTATATAATCAGTATTGTTTGTATATTCCGCCCAGTACTGATATTCATCATCAGACAGTATATTTTTTTCATAGTTGCTCAAATCATAAGAAATACTATAAGTTTTTTCGAGTGTTGACGGCGCACTTTCCCAATCCATAGCAAAAGCGTCCGTATGCGTCGATTGCTGTTCGGCTCTAATGCCGCCGATATAGTATGTCACGACAACTCCCGCTCCGGTGAGAAGCGCAGCCATGACAATCGCCATTGCTGCAATAAGGACCTTTTGTCTGAAGCTGATCTTTCTGTACCTGCGATCAAACTCCTCCGGACGCTGTAAAGACTGTTGATATGCTTTGATTATCGCCCGTTTCTTTCGCTTGTATCGCCAAGAAAACCTATGCGATATTACCTCGTTTTCGTCATAGGCGGCATTCATATCTTTAATGCTCATTTCAAGAGCCGTATGTAATTTATTACTGTTTAACATAGTCCACCTCCGAGATAATTTTGAACAAACCTTGTTCTGCTCGGTGAAGGCGCTTATTTGTTCCGTCGTAGGTCATCCCGACTATTTTGGAAATATCATCTATCGTCATATCATATAAATAGCGCATAGTGATAATATCTCTGTATTCATCTTTAAGGCTGTTTATAGAATTATGAATCACATCGGTATCATACTTTTCCAAAAAGTCGTTCTCTACGTCACCGCCGCTGATGTCATAAGCCTCGTCAATATCCAAATGCTCGTCTTTTTTACGTTTTTTGTACATATCAATTGCGACATTTCTTATGACTATAATAACAAAGCCTTTGCATTTTTCCTTGTCCAGACCCGATATTTTATCAAGATTTTTGATGATTCGGATAAACGCCTCTGAAACAGCGTCCTCGGCATCCTGTGGATTCTTAAGAATACCCAGCGCTATCTTATACATCATACGCTCAAAGTGAGTATAAATTCGAGTGACAAGATCACGCTCTTCATCGGTTTCCACCATAGAGAGATATATCGAAAGCATAGCCTCAGCTCCTTCTAAGCAGCTGCATCATATTCAGCCTATGCTTCTTATCCTATAATATAAGACTTAAAACCGGCTGAAAATAATACACTTTATTTGAAAAAATATAAAAATCGTATAAAACTTGTTAGTATTTAACAAATAATTCCCGTTGATTTTGTACAACATCTTATATATTTTACCATAAAACAAGATGAAACGCAATAGAATTCATAATAATAATTGTGTTTTCCTGCAAGAATGTAATCGGAAATACAAAAAGGACACATCGGGAAGTTTTCCATAAGCGCATTATGTGCGCCTATACCGTCAGCGTCCTTTTTATAATAGTTTCTATCAGCCTTTTTTTATCAGGCATTTCTTGCCCTCAAAAGCCAATCCGTATTTCAGGATATTTTCCTCAAGAAAGCCGTTTGTGATAAGCTCGGTAGCATATTTCTTTTCCTCTATCTGCTTCAGGGCATTCGCGGCAGATCCTTCCAGATCGCTTTCTCCTTCATCCTTGGCGATGACCTTGAATTCCAGTATGACAGCTTTCAGCGTTTTATCCTTCGGTTCCATTACGACATCATATCTGCCGTATCCGCTCTCTCTGTTTGACCGGATGATGTAGTCGTTAGCGTTATTGACAAGCAATCCGAGAACAAACCCGTGATAAAATCTCTCCGGTTCTTTCTCGGAAGACTTGGTTCCCGTATCAAAGGAACTGAATGTGGCTAAAGCAACATCATTCATGTATCTGTTCATATCTCGGACATTTCCGGTTAGCATTGCTTTAACAAAGCCGTTGAAAGACTGGTCTTGCGCGAACCACTCGCGTATCAGCTTGCCGAATGTTACTTTGACCTCATAGTTTGTCAGCGCCAGTGTGTACAGCTCGGTAGGCTCATAGGGGGTATCGTATTTTTCTGTTATTTTGACCACTTTCAGGTATCCCGACGCAAGCAGCAGGCTCCATATCGCGTCCTCGTTCTCATCAAGCTGAGAAAATACGATCTGCTCATCTATTGATGTATCTATGGGCTCATCCTTTAACAGATCTTCAAAATCCATTTTTACCTTCGGAGCGCTTCTTTTCAGCAGATGTCCGACAAGTGCATTCCCGCTTGTATTTGCCCAATGAGTTCCGACCTTGTGGTCCTTGATATACATTGTGACCGACCACGGATTATATATATCAGCAGTATCTCCGAATGTAAAGCCGTCATACCACAGTTTTATCTTGGATTTGTCTTCTGGAGGCATTTTCTGCGCATCCATAGCGGCAAAGACCTCGCTCTCGGTAAACCCGAACGCAGTCGCGTATTTCTTTGATGTTGTAGTTACTGCGTATAGGTTATTGAGATCCGAGAAAATAGACTCCTTGCTGACTCTTGTGATACCAGTCATCAAAGCCCGTTCCATTGACGGATTTGTCTTGAAAGTGTTATTAAAGAACGAGCGGATAAATGCAGTCAGCTTATCCCAGAAACCGTTAAGATACGCTTCCTGTAATGGCGTATCATACTCATCGAGGAGAATAATGACTCTCTTTCTGCTGTACTTTTCAAGCAGCCTTGACAAAAGATTGAGTGAAAATGCAGCATCGACCTCGTCCATATCCTCAGTTATTCTGTTAAGAGCGTTTTTTTCGTTGGCATCAAAGCCGTCATACGAATACAAGTACCCATAAGAAGAATACAAGCTCACTATCTGCTTCTTTATCTCCTTGACGATTTGCTCATAAGTGGTACCTTTTACGCCGGCAAACGAGAGAAAAATCACGGGATAATTTCCTTGCTTTTGCATCATATCGCTGTCCCGCGATATATCAAGCCCCGCAAACAACTCTTTCCGGTTCTCATATTTATCGGAGAAAAAGCATTTCAGCATTGACATATTCAGCGTTTTACCGAAACGCCTCGGTCTGGTAATGAGCGTTACGGGGTCGCCGCTTTCCCACCACTCTTTGATAAATGCTGTTTTATCTATATAAAAGTAATCATTCTTTCGGATAGTCTCATAATCCTGCTCACCTATTGCTACAGTCTTTTTCATTATGAACACCTCCATACTCCACATATACTATCATATTATTATACCAAATCTTTGCTTTAATTTCAAGGGTTTTATGCTATCTCGTTATTAACGCCAAAAAATATAGGCGTTATTTGTCAAACATTACTATTATACTCAAACAAGGGTACGCAGTTGCGCACCCCTGTTTGATTTGTGAGAAGATCACTTAAAACGGATAAACATCATCGTCCGGATTGTTTCCGGTTCCGCCCACTGTTGCCATTTCAGGTTTTTTGACGCTCATTATAAACGTTGCAGTATCGCCGCCCATAAACGCATCCGCGATATCAGATGATACATCTGTTCCGGTATCCGAAGAATCCGAAGAGTCCTCCTCTTCCAGACCGTCGTTGAGGTCATATATGGAGAACCCGGTTGCTGAGAAACCGACATCGCCGTCCTTCTTGGTATATTCCTCGATCTCCGAGATACCGATAGCATACATCGACTTGTCTTTCAGCAGCTTTGACGCTTTTGCTGCAAGTCTCTCGGTATCGTTATCCCAGAATTTGAGAGATACCCAGTCCATAGACTTTTCCTCGCCGTTGAATGTCCTGAGTCCGATAGAACACGAGAAGTAGGTTTTACCGGTAGTGGTTTTCTTCAGAGGATCTTCGAAAATATATACTTTTCCGAAGTAGATACGGCTTTCCTTTTCCTTTCCGCTCTTGTCCTTGTACTTTGTACGGACAATGTTGTTCGAGAAATTGAAGTCATACGCCTGAAGCACGCCGTCCTTCTGTCTTGCACACTGGAGTATGAGCTTCTTGCCGTTGAAATCGAAGCTCCTCATTCTCTGGACATTCTTACGGAACTTGTTGTCCTTGAAAACAATAGGTTCCGTATCGATAACATAGTCCTTCTTTTCGCCGTCCCAGCGAGAGTAAGTCACATCACCGGAGAAATACTCCTCCTGATCCTGCAGGTTGCTGAGAATACCCACGATTATGAGTGCGTTGCCCAATACTTTTATCATATTCATCCTTCCTTTCCTTATGCTGTTAAGCCTAACATCGTTGTTCCGCATATTTCTTCAAAGTCCACAAAGAAGACATCTTTGGTACAGTTTGCAAACGCTTCTCTGGCATAGTCAGACATTCCCATTATCCTACCGGGTACTTTGGAGATAAAGTCGGCTATGTCAAATGCGTTATAGCTCTTTGCCGGAGAAAACTCCTGTGATGCTGCCTCGGCAAACTGTTCCGAATACTTTCTGCCGATTATTTTTGCAAGTCCGGAGCGGTTCATGACCTCTTTAATGGTCTCCTTGACATCATACACATCTATTGCCAGCAGTTCAAGTATTCTCACGGGGAGCTTTGAGTACTCGGTAAAGATATTGCTGCGGACATCATCGATATACTTGTCAATATCGACATCTCCACGGTGTATCCTCGATACCTTCCCGACATAGAACGGAAGACCTTCCTCAGTGCGCTGTGTACCGCGTACCGTAAGTGAGGAATCGCCCACATCACTTGTCGTTATGCACAGCCCCGGCATCACGGTCGTATCCAGACCGTACACCTTCCTGAACTCTTCAGCAATAGACGGAAACTCAAAATACATCCTTGTGACGAAATTATCCGCTGTAATTCCGCAGAATTCTGACTTTTCGCCTTCAAGCAGCTCGTCCTCGGCTGCTGTCACGATATCCTTGATAGCATTCTGCGGGATAGGCGTATATGTACCGCCGAGAACAGCAAATACTTTCTTCATGCCCTCATCACTGCACCTCATGACGATGCTGCACTTGACCCTCCTCTGTGCCAGCTTTTCGGTTATGAAACTGTCACGGAGTATCGAATATTTGTCAGTAAGCCCGGAACCGCCGAGATTGCATCTTGAGCATACAGTGCCAAGCGTCTCGGAGCTGCAGGAGTACAGCGTTCCACCGATGTTCAGCAGATAGCCGTTTCTTTTAAGCTCCGTATAAAACGCCTCATTGCCGCCAAGCCAGCTATCCACGAACTCCTGCTTGTCCATTTCGGTAAAGCCGGAAGGCATTCCGATGTTACGCGTCCTTTTCGGAGAGCTGGGGTCGGGCGGGTCACATATTGCGAAAGAGACCTTTCCGCCGTTCTCGCCCATATAGCTCACCAGCTTTATCTCGTTGCTGCGAAGCTCCGTTACCGTAACCGACGAGCTGAGCTCATCAAGTATCCTGTAAGCTTCGTCAATATCTCTTGTTGTCCAGATTTTGCTATCCAGAAGATCAGACTGTTTCATTATAAACCTCCAATTCAACTTAGATTTTCCTTATGCTGCGCTGCCGCGAGCTATCATAATGCACTCATTGAGCAGGCTGATAGCGTATGCGCCGCGTTCATCACGCTTTTCTTCCTCGATATACATCACAAATTCCTGCGGAGTTATTCTTTCGTTCACATAGTCCGAGATCTTCGCGTACAGAGACTTCTTATCTATACGGTTTGAGGCTCTTGTGAGCGAGGAATAGACTTCCGCAAGCTGCTTTGCTTCAAATCTTCTCACGATATCACTCCTTTCATCGAA
>JAGAWN010000215.1 GCA_017941355.1 Ruminiclostridium sp.
AAACCGTCAGGCGGTTCTGTTTGAGGAGTCTTGCAAGAAAGGTCAGATAACAGCAGCGGTGAAGTTTGAAGCATTCGCGGAGCAGTGGTTCGAGGAATATGCAAAGCATAATCTGCGCAAGACATCGTTCGAGCGTATGCGGCAGCTCACCAAAAGAGTTTATCCCGCGATAGGGCATCTGAAACTTGACAAGATAACCTCGCGGCATATCCAGCAGTTCGTCAATGATCTGAAAGACAACGGAAAGAACGAGCGCAACGGAAAACCGCTGTCCCGCAAAACGATAGTTCATCATCTGAGCTTCATCAGCGATGTGTTCGGATATGCAATGCGTATGGAAATGCTTTGTGATAATCCCTGCCGGCGCGTGGTAATACCGAAAGGTGAAGCAAAGGAGAAAGAGATCTACACTCTGAAAGAAGTAGAGGAGATCTTCGCCGCACTTGAAAACGAGCCCTTGAAGTACAAGACGTTCATTATTCTCGCTGTGTACAGCGGGTTCCGCAGAGGTGAAATGCTTGGATTGGAGTGGAAAGATATCGACTGGGAAAACAGTGTTATCAGCGTAAAGCGTACCTCAAACTACACGGGCAAGGCGAGCGGCATCTATACTGACACCACAAAGACGAAGAAGTCCCAGCGTTCAATAAAGTTTCCGCCGATCGTAATGGAAATGCTCCGGCAGTTCAAAGCAGAGCAGGACAGCGACAGGGAACAGACCGGAGACAAGTGGGTGGACACGGACAGGCTGTTCGTCAAGTGGAACGGACTTCCGATGCACAACAATACACCTTACTTCTGGTTTTCGGAGTTCTGCGAAAGACACGGCTTCCGGTTCTGCGATATTCACAGTTTGCGTCATCTGCATTGTTCGCTCTTGATCAATGCGGGAATAGATGTAGTCTCTGTTTCAGCGGACTTAGGGCATTCTTGCATTGGAACAACTTTGAATTGTTACAGTCATATGTTCCAAGAAGCAAGGGCTCGTAACTGCGAAGCGATTACGGCAGCTCTCTCGTTCGGGAAGAAGGACACCGAGGACGGAAATGCGGACGGCAAGATCGAGAAGAAAGCGTCGTAAAACTCGACCGATTTTAACGAAAAAATAATCAAAAATCAAAGTCTGCCACTTATTTTTCTGAAATAAGTGGCAGATAAGTGGTAACAACCAAAATCCGAAAAAAGCAAAACCTGCAAACACGCTCTACAAGCGCATTTGCAGGATAAGGTAATGGTGACCCGTACGGGAATTGAAACCTCTCTTGAAAAGCTTGATTCCGGCTACATCGACCTGTATCTGCTCCACCAGCCCTACGGCGATGTTGCCGGTGCATGGAAAGCACTTGAAGACGCGAAAGCAGACGGAAAGATAAAATCTATCGGCGTCAGCAACATGACCCCAAAGCTGTACAAGGAGTTGACTGCCGGATTTGCGACAAAGCCTGCGGTAAATCAGGTGGAGTGCAATCCGCTGTTCCAGCAGAAGGCACTGCGTGAGGTGCTGGCAGCTGATGATGTAAAGCTCGAAGCTTGGTATCCTCTCGGTCACGGTGATAAATCGCTGCTCGAAAATCCCGCTATTGCGGCGCTTGCAAAGAAATATAACAAGAATGCCGGACAGATCATTCTCCGGTTTGAGGTGCAGGAAGGCTTTATAGTCCTGCCGAAATCCACAAATCCCGAGCGTATCAAAGGCAATATTGACATCTTCGATTTTGCGCTCACAGAGGACGAAATGAACAGCATACGCGCACTTGACACGGGAAAGGGATCGCATGATCCCGAGGCTCCCGGAGTTGGAGAAATGCTGCTCAAAAACTATAAGATACATGACTGACATTATCACGAAATGCAGAGGATAATAATATGGAATGTGAAGAAATGATCGTTGATCTCAGAAATGCAACTGACGAAGAACGGGAACAAGGCAGGAAGCTGACTGAACTGTTGTTCAAGCTCAACCATACAATGCCGATGTCAGAGGAATATAATTCAGTACTGAAGGAGATCTTCGGTGAGCAAATCGGAAAAGGCTCGTATGTGGCATCACCGTTAAGCGGTGCAAGGCTGGATATGATGAGTATCGGAAAGAATGTTTTCATCAACAGCAACCTGCTTGCAATGGCTCGCGGCGGTATAACAATAGAAGACGATGTGCAGATAGCGGGAAATGTTTCGCTTCTCACGAACAATCATGACCCGTATGAGCGAATGATCCTCCCATGTAAACCCATACTGATAAAGAAGGGCGCGTGGATAGGTGCAAATGTGGTCATCCTGCGTGGTATCTCAATTGGCAGATACGCTATCGTAGGTGCAGGTTCTGTTGTTACCAAGGATGTCCCGGATTATGCGGTGGTCGTTGGTAATCCCGCAAAAGTCGTGAAAATGCTTGATGCGGACAGATTTGAGTGATATATAAAGAAAATATGAAATATACAGAATGCGGGGCTGCAAATGGAGCAGTCCCGCATTTTATTGTTGTAACCATAAAACATCTTCCTGTGAAGGGAGAACGAGATTTATGCTGTAAACTCAGTGAACCTGTATTCCATACGGCTTATCCTGTTGTTTTCATCAAAGGTAAACTGTATGTATCCGTCCGAATCTGTATCCCGGATCACAAGGGTAGTAAGTTCCGGATACTCTACGAATTCTGTTCCGAGCTGGCGGTTAACATCTTCTACCGTATCTCCGAATGTAAGGCCGAGCATCTGATAGTCGATCGGGAAAATCGCTGTGCTGTCAACCATAAGCTCGATAGGTCTGTAGTCGTAGAAGGTAAAATTGTCTCCGTTCTCCATTATGAAGTTTGTCACAGTAGTCTCACCGTCCTTGACCCACTCGTTATCCGCGACTATGGACGCCGAGCTGCGCAGAAGCGATTCGAATTCGCTGAAAGTGCTTTCGGTGAGCATTACATTGTTGAACTTGACCGGAATGAAGTTTATATGACCGGTCTGATACTGCATTCTGTGAGCTGTTTCCTCGGACAGTCCCTCGTTTGCGAGAGTGTTGCGGGAGTCAAAGGTTATTGGTGTTTCAGCTGTGACCGTAATATCTGAAGTCTCCGTATTTTCCGTGATAAGCGGAACTTTGGTATCATCCTTCTTATCAGCAGCAACTGTCGGTATGGTATCGGATTCGGAATTGCACCCGCTTATAAGAAGAATGGCGAGCAAAAGTGAAAAATATCTCTTTGTTTTCATAGAATTCCCCCTCGTTATATTGCATCAGTCTTTTTGCTGGACGATACGAATTCTTTCGAGAAATCGAAGTTTAAGCCTTCGGCATCGAGCTCCTCAAGCATATGCATCTGTTGCTGGAAAAAAAGCTTGTCCGGAATTGTGAACGGACCGCTTTTTTCAAATGGATTTTCACCGTCATAGAAATCATCACCCATTACAAATTTTTGTATACCGGGATTCTTGAACAACATTTTGATCGCGGCGTTCTTCATTGCTTTCACTCTTGAAGAACTTACATCAATGCCCATCGAGCGTATGATGCGTGAGATCTGCGGGGCAGTGTAAACTATCCCATTAAGAAGACCGAATGAGTATCCGATTATCAGACGATATTCCTTGGGCAACCGCAAAACAGCATCCATAAGCATCTCCCTTAACGCTTTTTCTTCAACATCTCTTTCAACATTTTCGCTGCTCATCATCTGTGAAATATCATCCAAACATACGGTATTCCCTATATTGTTTGCGTTCAATGCGTTATCGATAACGAAAAATGACAGTCCGGTTTCAGCTGCTATCTGCTCTCTGGTAGGTTCTTTTACTCCCTCGCTTTTCAGTTTCTCTTCTGCCTCCTTGATAATACGTCCCATTCTTGTAAAGTGCGGAGATGTCTTGTTAGTCTCTTCGCAGATGGTCTGGCTTATAGACCCTTTTATGTAATGAGTCGCAAATGTCGAAAAAGCGGTTTTGACATTGAGGCTGTAATGCCTTAGCGCCTCAAATATGCCAAATAACCCTGCCTGAACTATATCCTCAAAGAAAGAAGATGAGTAATAGCACGGATACCACCGCTTTATTGCCGCATACACAAGAGGTGTATTCAGCTCAACGATCTGGTTTGCATACATATTTGCCTTTGCATCCGACTCGGCTTCCAGATAAGCCTTAATCAATTCCTGGTTTCTTGAATAGTCCGGTGATTTCATATACATCCCTCCTGTAATAATTCGGATTATTCTCCTTTTTTCTTCATTATAACCGATTTTTGTGGCGAATATAGTCGAATTTAGGAAGAAAGTTCGTAAAATCCTGCACAAATATTTAAAATGGATTTTATGAAAATAAAACAAATCATACTTTGCAAAGGTCGTAAAGATAGTAAAAAAAAGGCGTTTTTGTGCATATTGCACACACTTCTTCGTTATAATGGCGATAGTGCCATTTCTCATACTCAATGTTTCTTTTACAGGATCAGTCCTTCACCTCTTTCTTCTATTCGGTCACTTGCGTAATCATAATATAAGTATGAAAGATTTGATGAAGGGAGGAGTATAGGTGTTAATATCAGGTTATTATGAGAAAACGCTGATAAAAGACCAGAAGACCGGATATACGATATTTTCGCTGAAACCAATAGGCAGCACGCTGGATTTCATAAATATCTATGGGAATGTGACCTGTAAAGGGATTACTCCTCCCATATATGTTTCTGAATATATTTCAATGGAATGTGTTGTCAAGAGCAGCGACCGCGGCAAGTATCTGGAGGTAAAGAAGATCTTATCGGAATATAAGACGGATACGGCGGCGATCAGGTTCCTGTCAAGTGAGTATATAGGACTTTCGGTAGAAGATGCCGGAAGTCTGATCATCGAATACGGAACCGATATTTACAGGTGGATAACTTCTGCGGACTCTATTATAAAGGTATGCTCTGTTATACCTGTTTCTCAGAAGCAGGCTGCCGCAATAGTAAATGCTGTGGCGAACTCTCTGTACTGGAAAAAGATCCTTGATTACAGTATAAAGCGTGGTATCGGTTACGATGCTCTGTCAAGGCTCGTCTCCGAGTACGGCAGAGGTGCAATAAAGAAGATATGCAGCGAACCCTATGAGCTGGAGAACTACGGGGTATCATTCGAGACCTGTGACGCTATTGCCATAGAAAACGGCGGCAGCTTATACAACCGCAACAGGATAATCTCTTTGTTAAAGCAAGTTTTGACTGCCGCGGAAAAGGACGGAGATATATTCCTGCCCTATGACGAGCTTTACAGTCGCTCAAAGGAAAAGCTGATGGTGATATCGGATACTATTCTGCCGCCGTCACTGTATAAGACATCGGTAAGGTCGAACCCATACCTTGTTACAGACGGCACTGATGATATCAGAGTATATCTGAGCAGAGCGTATAACGATGAGGTAAACATAGCAAAGCAGCTTATGCGGCTTCGGAATACGGCTAAACCGCTGCCATACACTCCGCGGGTCGGAGAGATTGCCGAAAGGATATGCGGAGTGCGTCTTTCCGATGAGCAGAAAAATGCTATCGGAATACTGAAATGCAGGGGCATCGGTATCATTACCGGTGGTCCGGGTACGGGTAAAACGACAGTAATGCGTGTCATAATAGCTGCATTCAAGCAAATGGTTCCTTACGGCGAGATAAAGCTGTGTGCTCCCTCCGGAAGAGCGGCAAGGAGACTTGCGGAATCTACCGGTATGGAAGCGACTACCATACATCGGCTTCTTGATTACATTCCCGGGGATAATGGAGAATCAAAGCACAAGGATATGTCCGATCCCATTCCTGCCAATCTTATAATAGTTGATGAGGGTTCGATGATCGACCAGAGCCTTGCAAGCATACTGCTGTCTGCTGTGAAAAGCGGCGCATTCATTTTGATTTCCGGCGATATGGATCAGATAAAATCGGTAGGTGCAGGCGACTTCTTCGGAGAATGTATCTCAAGCGGATGCCTTCCGGTAATGCAGCTGAAGCAGGTATTCAGACAGAATGAAGGTTCTTCGATAATCAGGAACGCAAATGCGATAAATACAGGAAATTCAAGGCTTGTTGAGGCGGACGACTTTAAGATAATCAAGGCGGAGCAGCTCCATATAACGGAAACCGTATGTACCATAACCTCAAAGCTTCATTGTAAGCAGGATCCGTTCAGATTGCAGATCCTATGTCCTATGAATAAGGGGAAGGGCGGCACTATCGAGATAAATCAGAGAATGCAGGCTATACTTAATCCAAATCCACGGAATAGCATTGTTTATGGTGAAAATCGTTTTCTGACCGGAGATAAGGTTATCTTCACGAAGAACAGACCCAATAAGGGCTATTCCAACGGCGATCTCGGCATTATCTTGGAGATACTTGGTAATGAGATCACTATAGATATGAACGGAACGATAATACATCTACCGAGAGATAATCTGGATGAGCTGCAGCTGGCGTATGCTATAACCGTTCATCGTGCGCAGGGCTCGGAGTTTCAGAATGTCATTATATCCCTGCCCAAAAGCGGTATGTTAAAGCGAAATATCCTATATACCGCCGTAACGCGTGCAAAGCAGTCAGTAATACTTATCGGCTCACAAGGAAGTATTGAGCTTGCGGTAAGTAACAGTGATGAGGGTAAGAGAAGAACTACTCTTGCCAGACGAATAAAGGAGGAGTTGAATAAAAATGCAGGTTGAAGGCACAATTGAAAAGCTGTTTTTTTCAAGCGATGACGCAGCTGCCGGCATTGTGGCGCTGGAGAAGCCGACCGCTTTCCCGGACGGAATGCACTCAAAGGTGAGATTTTTTGCAAAGCTTTTCGGTGTAGCAGTCGGAGACAGAGTTTCTATGGAGGGCGAATATGTCAATACGAAATACGGATATCAGCTCAAGGCAACAAGCGCCAGAATATATACGGACGGAAATGTTGATATAAAGAGCGTACTGATGTCTGGCTTTATAAAAGGTGTAGGACCGGCACTTGCCGAAAAAATAGTAAAAACCTTCGGTGAGGATACAGAAAAGATCATCAGTACGGCTTGGGAAAGACTGGCGGAAGTATCCGGAATAACGCTTGATAAGGCAAGAACCATACATGAGTGCTATAACCAGTCGTCAACCATACTGGAGCTTATCTCATACTTTGGCGGAGAGGCAACAAGAAACCAGATCAATACGATCTACCGGAAATACGGTGACAGAGCTGTTGAAACTATACAGCGAAATCCTTACCGTATCATCGAGATAGACGGATTTGGGTTCAAGAAGGCTGATGAGCTGGCAAAGAAATCGGGTATCGACGCAAACGACCCTATGCGGGTCAAAGCGGCAATATACTACGCTATGGAAACTATTTGCGAAGAAGGACATTGTTATTACAATGTGAACAGTGTTCGCCGCAAGGTCAATGAGCTTGTTGACGGTATCACGGTATCAGATGATGTCATAGCGGAGCAGATCGCGCAGATGATACAGGCGGGAGACGCGGTGCTTGTGGATAACGACAAGCTGTATCTTACGAATCTGCTAAACTGTGAAAAGCTCTGCGCTCGGTTTGTTGCGAAAAGTCTTAGAAATCACTACAGGCTCTATGACGAAAAGAAAGTAGATGAGGCGCTGCGAGAGGCTGAACTCAAAACTGGCATGACCTACGAGATACAGCAGAAGAACGCTGTACACAACGCGCTGAAAAACTGTATCTCCGTTGTGACCGGCGGACCCGGTACAGGAAAAACAACCGTTATAAAAGCTATAATATCAGCTTTTATTGCTTGTGGAGGGCGTAAAGACAATATATACCTTGCGGCTCCTACGGGAAAAGCGTCAAGGCGTATGAAAGAATCCACCGGGCTTGAAGCAACGACCATTCACCGTATGTGCGGCTTTGGGGATAATTGTCTTAGACTTGATGACTTTGAGGACTATCTGTTTGTTATTGATGAGTCGTCAATGATCGACATTTTCCTTGCAAGCAAGATGTTCAAGGCAATAGACTGCAATCCGAAAGCAAAGGTGTGGGTCGTTATGATAGGCGATGTGGATCAGCTTCCGCCTATCGGACCGGGCTGTCTGTTCAGGGAACTTGTCGATTCGCCGTTAGTACCGACAGTAACGCTGTTGTTTACACACAGATTTGGCGGCGCTATTGCTACAAACGCGGAGGCTATCAAGAAAGGCAGGGGTCTGAAGTTTTTCTCTCTCGGTCCTGACTTCATTTTCCGTGAAATGCCGAAGGAAGATACCGGACAGGCGGTCGTTGACGCTTTCATAAACGCAGTAGCCGCTTCATCTGTAAAGGATGTACAGGTCATCGTCCCTATGAAGACCCGAAGCAATACAGCGGCCAACACGCTTAATCAGGTAATACGGGACAGAATAAACCCGGAAGACGGGTCAAAAACCTTTCCTGCCACAAAAAATCTCGAATTCAGGCTCAATGACCGCGTGATGCAAACAAAGAACGATGACGAGAGGGATGTCTATAACGGTGACTGCGGCTCGGTAACGGAAATATCCGACGCCTATATGACAGTGACCTTTGATGACGGGCGTACTGTGGAATACACTGCTGCTGACGCCAAAAATCTCACGCTGTCTTATGTTATTACAATACATAAGGCTCAGGGTTCCGAAGTCAAAACCGTCATAACCTGCTTTACCAACGAGCATTATATAATGCTCCAGAAGAATTTGCTTTACACGGCAATAAGCCGTGCCAAGGAAAGGCTGATCATGTTCGGCGAAGCTAAGGCTGTTGACATGGCTATACGAAAGGTCTCTGCTATAAACAGGAACTCTTTGCTGAAGCGCTGGATGATACAGGATTAACACCATTAAAACGCAAGAACCACCGTATGATAAATACAGTGGTTCTTCTTTTTATTCTGTTGTAAACGACTCATAACAAAGTATTTTTTGCCAATTTCTCTTTCCGTGGAGAAATCTGATTATGTGTACTGTGTGGGTATCTTCATCTATGACATAAAACGCCAGATAGTTCTTGACCGGGATAAACCTAATTTCCCATTTCTTCAATACCGGGTCGTCGATTATCGGATACTTCTCCGGCATAAAGGAAAGCTTTCCTATCTCATTCTCGGCGGCATCAAGGAGACTGTCAGCGGCACTGGGATTAAGCAGCGTGAATTCAATATAATCTGCCGCTTCAATGATGTCCTGCTCACCTTTATTTGTGATGTGAACGCTGTATGTCATTTCCGGCGGCGCTCCCTGATACTTGCCATTGCCTCGGCAAATGGTCTGGTGTTCCCGTTTTCGACATCGGACAGTCCGTCTTTTATCAAGTCGTACAGCTCAAATCTTCCCACAAGTGCTTCATAAGCTTCAATACTCATTACAGCAAGATCGCCCTTGCCATTCTTTGTGATAAATACAGGTTCATTATAGGTATGGCAGAAAGTGGATATCTCATTGTAACCGTTTCTGAGGTCTGCGCTTGATCTTATATTCGGCATATTTAACCCTCCTCTTAAAATCTATAACAATATTATACACAAATATTGTTATATTGTCAAGAGCTTATCTTCTTATTTTGAAACTGTTCACAATTGCTCTCCAAAGTCATCTTGCGTAATCATAATATACATAGAAGAGTTTTTTCAAACCTATTTTCTTAAAGGAGGTCAATAACTATGTCATCCAACATCGCAGCCATCAGGATATGTCTTGTATGGTTGCACAAAGGCAATAACGGCAATGGTTCATTACACATGAACTCCGGGTCAATGAAGAAAAAGGAGGTATACTATGTCGAAGCATAGGAGTCTGAGAAACCAAGCAAATTCATTACTGTATGGGCAACTGGATCTGAAGCTAATTGCTATCTTACCGAGCTGAAGGAGAAGGGTTTTACCGAAGAAATGATAAATACGGCTGCATTCTCTCTCGGAAAACTATATGGCTGCAGAAAAAAAGATTTCGATACTTTGCCGCCAAGGTTATGAACAAGCAAACAGTTTAAACTATTTTTGAAGGAACCCGAAGAAAGGAACTATTAACGATGTCAAATTTGGTCAAGAAGAAAATGAAGAACAGCAGAGCCGCCCGCAGAAACGAAAAGCCGGAGATTTTGGGTTTTGACGAGAGCGGACGCCCTATAAAGGCTAAGAAACCCTTGAAAAAAGGTCCCCTTATAGCTTTGGGAGCCGCTTCCGTCATTCTGGGAACGGTATACATACCGGCAATGATCTCTACCCCTGTTCCTGCGCTGTCTTACCCGGCACTCGCAACCGTAGATAAAGAGATGATAAGAACCGGGCAGGCGTACTACAACACATACCCGGACGAAGATTTTGACGGTGACGGGCTTTCAAATGCACTGGAGACTATGTACGGCACAGATCCGTACAGACAGGACACAGATGACGACGGTCTTACAGATTATATCGAGATCTACTCGCTCAACACAAGCCCTATACAATGGAACAACAAGCTCCAGTCGTATGTATCGTCAATAGACGAATCCAACGGAAATGCCACGGGAACGCCGTATAAGGTGGGAAATGTCGTATTATGGGCGGATAATCTGTACAGCAAGACTTACGGCGGAGTAGTAAAGACGCTCGATGGGTATGAATTCTCCAATTTCAGCGGCTGGGCGCAGTTTCCCGATAACGGACACGCATATCTGTATAAGGACGGCATACATAAGGAGCTTCCGTACAATCCGGACAGCAATGCCTATCATATTAGCGGTGGCGGGAGAGTTGTATTTTTCACAGAGAATATGAAGAAGTATTACAAGCTTGAAGCTTTCGGGGACATCTCTTATCTCGATAACGATACCTTTGGGCAAATTCTGGACTTCATATTGCCTGATTATGGGAATTACGGGCTGTTCAAGTGCTATCCGGTTATGGACTGTGACAAGGTCGGTGTAAACCGTCAGGATACCGTTCTGGAAATTACCGTACCGCCTTATGAGCTTGAACCGGAGCGCTTTTCCATGAACAGCACATCTCTTGAAGATATAGCGAAGGTGTATTCTGCAATAAATAATGGGAAAACGGTTGCTGCTTCTCTGTACCGTGAGAACTACGGCGAGACACTTATTATAATATATGGATATACATCCGGCGGAGACCTGCTGGCAGCCGACCTTCAGACCTTAAATCCGCTCGGTATTCTGTCTGTGAACGAAAAATGCGGCAGGATACTGAATGTTGACGGCGTTGTGGAGCTGAAGCAGTGGTTTACCTTCGGGTGTGCGGGTTATAGGACATCCAACAGGTCAAATATCGTATTCCTGTTTGATGATACAGGTGGATATGACGGTACTCCTTATGTACCCGCGAGCAGCGAACAGCCTTCAAATGAGGAAGCGGCGAGAACAGACAATGAAAACAAGCCGGAAACATCGGTGACAACAACTGCTCCCGTGGAGAGCACAAACGAGAGCGAAACAACAGTGGTAACTTCTTATGAAGAAATGACATCAAATGCCGATACTACTGCTACACCAGAGGAAACTGATTCCACCGACACTTCTGATGTTTCATATACGACCGATACGCCTTCGGAAGAAACGACAGCAGCAACTGAAACAGAAGCTCCTGATTCAACGACGGAACTCGTTGAGTCAGACACCACTTCTGCCCCGTTCGACTTCTCTGCATTTTGAAACACTTAAAAGGCGCTTGCCGTCATCATAATATAGATATAAGCGTTATGATGAATGGAGGTGGACCGAATGTATTATGACATTGACGCTATAAAGAGCAGTCTTAGCATTACCGCTGCCTGCGACTGTCTCGGGATAACAAAGAAGCGCAGCGGCACTAATTTCAGCATACCATGCCCGAATCCGGCTCACTATGAGCATAGGCACGATAACTGCTATATATTCCCGGATTCCGGACGGTTCAAGTGCTTTTCCTGCGGTGAGCATGGAGACATTATCGGTCTTATAATGCTATATAAGGGCTATGACTTCAAGGACGCCGTGGAGTACGCTGCTGAGTTCTCGGGCTGCGGATCGCGAACTGTGGAACGGAAGACGAAAGACATTCTCAGGTTGATAACATCCGAAGAATGCGAGTTCCTGCATATCAGAAACGATCCTATTTCCACAGCATCTGCGATATGCGACAATCACGGAAATGAAGCGGATAATCGGAACGGAAGCTGGGATATTGACGGAGATCGCAGTGTTTTCAATGAGACTGCTGTACCGAACCCGCTTCGTGTGCTTTGGGAAAGTGACCCTAAAGCATACAAGGAGCTGATACGGAGCAAGGCGTATGAACTTATCGGAGTGTACAGACAGATCGGACAAGAACTGAACTGTGATGTAAGCGAGTATCTGAAACGAGCCGCAGACTTATTTATGAGCTTCGGCGGTATGTATGACTCCCGAAAGAATGAATGTCTCGAATATGTATAGCTTTGTCTTTCATTCGGAATGTACGGAAAGGCGGAAATTACCGCCTTTTCCGTTTTAGAAATCAATAATGGACGGAGGGACAATTATGTCTTTAAAACCATATACCGTACTGCTTGCAGCGGCTCTGCTGTGTTCATCTGGCTGTATGCAGGTCGGCTCCACCGTTGATCCCGATGACGGCTATTACACGGAGATACGGATGTCGGAGCTTGAATACCGGACTTTTTTAGCCAAGAAGACATCCGGAATACTGAATATGCTGGTATCCCATGCCGCCTTGACCCGAAACATATCCGACCCGGAATATGATACAGGAACGGAAATTGAGTCATTGGGTGTCACTATCGCTTCAATTGACGAAGCCGTTGAGGATATCAAGGGGATAGGAGCTGCTTCTGACAGTGAAAAAATACGGGAAAACCTTTTATCGCTGCTGGATATGACACGGGAGCATCTTGTTGGATATAAGGAAAGGCTTATGTCCGATGAAACAATAACAAAGGAAGAGGCCGAAAAGTACGCCGGAATTATCAAGAGTGATTTTACCGCGCTCAAGGCTTTTTGAGGATAACATTATGGCAAAGGAAAATTTCGTTTTGCTTTCGGGGCAGGTCTATCAGGAGCCTATGATAATTTCGGCTATTGATGGGACACCACTGAAAGCCTACCTGATAATGAAAACGGTACGCCGCCACATTCTGAGGGAGAACATTGCGGAGGTAAGCAACAGCAGAACATTTGATTTTGTCCCTATAGCATCGTTCAATCCCGATTGTATAGCGATTTTACGGAATATTAGAGTAAACGATATGATAGAGCTGCGGGGAGTATATACGACAAAATGCAATATAAAGAAAAGCTACTGTGCTGTTTGCGGTGAAGAAATAATAACTCCGGGAACTATGACCTTTATTACACCTATCTTTATCAGGCTGCTTGAAAGAGCTAAATGCGACGACGCTCCGGACGGCTTTCCGATTATCAACGGACTATCCATACTCAGGCAGCAGGCGGAAATAAGCAACTGCGTGAAAATCATCGGTTACTTATGCCGCGAACCGGAAATGATCACAACGGATAAATATGTGATAACTCAGTATCAGCTCGCTTCAAACCGTAAATTCCTTATAAAAGAAGACGATCCGGCCGCACGTACCGATTATCCGTGGGTAAAGTCTTACGGCGCACAGGCGCAAATGGATATAAATTCACTGCATACCGGTTCTATGGTGTTTATTGACGGCTGTGTACAGGCAAGAAGATTTCCGGTCACAAGGCAGTGCAGCAAGGGTCACGCCAATATGTCCGAGGAGCTAGCCTGCGAAATAGTGCCTTATTCCGTTGAATATTTGTCCGATTGTACATTACCGGAGCCAACGGAAAGAAAACCGGAGGGTACATCGTGAGCAGTCTTCTTGAGGAAAAGCTTGGAGGAAAGCAAGGCGAAAATCGTAATGTAAAAAGAACAATGCTGGATAAGAAAACAAAAACGGAACGCTTTTCCGAACTTGAAAGAGCAGTATTTGATGAGAAAACCTTTGAGAAGGAATGCGATGATGCCGAGATACTCAAAATCAGGACTTTTGAAGACCGAAAAAGAAGAAAGGCTGTCATAGGCAAAGTGTCAAGGGTACTGCTTGTCATACTTATTCTTTATACCGCTTTCCTGACCTACGGTGTCATCATCACGGATTACATATATGATGACCGTGGGAACGCTGTACCGTTGGTGCTTTCAGTAAGTGATATACAGAAAAAACAGGATTTTCAGGACTTTTCAGCATTTTATTACAGCATCCGTGAGCTGTATGAAGAGACTATCTCCCTCGATCAAAGACTTTTCTCTTCCGATGACAGTGTTGACTATATCTCGTTGTCCAGCGAATACGACAAACTCCTTGATGATGTAAGCTATATTGTCATACAGCTTGAAGCATATTCACCCTCATCCGAATACAGGCAGACCTATGACCTGATGACAGAGCTGATCAAAACGGATATAGCCGTCTATCTGCAGAACATTTCAGCCGCAACAGCAAAGAACGATGAAGAACGCTGGCAGAAGGCTATGATAGACCGCGAGACTATATACCGCACATTCTGTAAGGTCACAGAGAATCTTCTTTCGCTTGGAGATGATGTAAAGGACATCAGCTTATCTGACATATCCGAGTGGGACATATCGGTCATCAGAGGCATTATAGAAAGGAACAGTAATGTACAGCAACAGTGAATACAGCAGCCTATTAGCAAAGTATAACCGGGCTGTCGGCGAGAATCTCAGCCTCAAGGATCAGCTTCGGCAGAATAATCAGCGCATGGAGACAAGAGAAACGGAGATCAAGCGGGATTATGACAGCATACGGGCGATCTGTGAAGAGATACTCTCCAAAGACAATGATGAAATGGTAGTAGGTACAGAGTATTCATGGAGCCGTATGTCAATATACGAGCTTATAGAACGCACAACTATCAGCTATCGCAAGTATAACCGTGACAGAGCGGAGCTGATGATGCGTCTGGCTGACCTTGCTGAAGAACGAGCTGAACAGATATCGTCCCTTTGTGAGCAAATCGAGCAATATAAAAATATGTATGAGACCGGAAATCAGAATGAAGAGGCTCCTGCAAGCCAACAGGAACAATCAAACAAAGAGGCTCCCGCAGAACAGGAGCGGACAGTTGAATGTGAAAGTATTAAGATCGAGGACGATGATTTGACCAATGCTATGATGTCTTCTATGGTTGATGCTATCAGATTAAACGAATCCGTGAAGGTTACTCCACCTGTTATCCCTATATCTGAGCCGCGTGCTATGGTCGAACGGACCAAAAAAGTAAAGGAAAAGGTAAGTAAGGCTGTCAAGCCGGCGCTTATAGATCTGAATGAGGTAAAGTCAAAATTCAATAATGTGATGAATGAGATCATTCATGTTATGGGAGAAACAGGTGCTTCACTGTATCCGGATATACGCGACAAGGTTAGTGAACGCTGTAAGGATTTGGAAAAAGGAATCAGTGAGTCGCGCATAAGGGCGGCAGTCAACGAACTTGTGCAGAGCGGCACGATACAGAAAGGCAGCTTTCACTCTCCGCTTAAGGGTAATATTAACATTATGAAGCTGACGCTTCAAGGAAATATGATATACAAAGATCTGTTCGGCAGCAAGGCTGTCATCTCGGAAATGGATATGATAACAGCTGAACACGACAATACCGAACACGGATACGGAATAAAGGAACTGGCTGAAGTGCTGGAAGCAAGCGGAAAATATAGAGCTGTTACCTGGAAGAACGGCAGAAAGCCCATAGTCCTTAAAGACGGGCAGTCCGTTATACCTGACATAATTGCAAAAACAGATAAATATACGGAATATTTTGAGTATGAGCGTGCAAATCACACTTATCCGGATTTTCAGGTGAAACTCACTAAGCTGTCTCATATATCGAGATACATAAATATTGTTGTTCAGAATACTCCCCAGCTTGATGCTATCCTGAAGGATGTGGAGAAGTGGGGCAAAGAATCCGAAGTGCCTAAACAGCGGAAGGTCATTGTTCGTATCAGTACAGTTAAGTATTACTCCACACATGAACCCGGTACAAAGAATGCGTGGATGTATGAATACAATACCGAAACCAGCCAAACTACTAATCTAAGCGAAAATAATGAATCAGCCAAAAAAGAAGGTGAGTGATATTATGATACAGTCATTCAAAGCATACAACGAAAACGCATTCAACAATCTGATTTTTCTCATAGGTTCAAATCTCAGCATACTCCTTATTATGCTTTGTGCAGCAGCATTTGTGTTTCTCTATCTCAAAGAGGAGGTCACAATGTCGGTACAGGAGGAGCAGAACATTGTATAAAGGTGGGTGATATATATGAAAAGGAAACAGAACGAGCGTATTACATACAAAGAATGTATGACCAGACAGGATATATCCAAATATGCAAAAGCCATTGGCTTCCCACTCGTCGCATTTGCTGTGAATATATGGACGATTACAAACTTTCGGGCATTCGGAACAGAGCTTATCGCTCCATTATCTGCCGCGATATGGGTCGCAGGACTTGTAACGGGACTGATACTGCCCTCTCATCGGCGTACGACGCTGAATGAAACCGTAATAGCTCTTGTCGGGTACAGCGTGGTGCTTATGGGATTAAGATACGCCTTGCAGTTGATTTCCGGCGTATCAACGGAGATGCTTATCGCGTCATACGGGCAGATAATATCTCTTACGGGAGGAAGCGCTGTTCAGGGATATATCCAGAATATCCTATGGATATCAGCCATTATGGTTCCGATAGGATTCATAGGTATGCAGGCAAAGAAGCTCGTACAGTTCAGAAGACTTATGGCAAAGAATAAAGCTCTTGACAGAATACGCTCTATAAGAGAAACGAACAGATAAAGGAGGGTGTATATGATAACATCAGCAGATATCCGAAGGATCCTTACAGCGAGACAGCATATAGAGCCTTCCGACGACTTCAGAATAATCGACTCGTGGACGGAGTATTCCGGTTCCGGGGCGAAGCCGGTAGCCGAACAGACGGTTGAATATATGTGCTTTGAGCTTGAAATGGCGGACCCCGTCACGGGTGAGAAATCGCATATTTTCAAAGCAATACAGTTCTGCCGTGTCCGCCGTCTTCCCAAAAGCGCGAAAGAGTCACGCAGCCTAATGGATATGCACACACAAGTGCTGACGGCTGTGTGGGAGAACGAAATAAACTTTGTGACGGTAATAGCCAATATCATTGAGCCTGTGCCGATAGGACTGTTGTTCCTGTACGGCGTTCAAGGGGTCGGGAATGATATAGAGGAAGCCAAAGAGAACGCGCATAAAGATTTTCTGGGTTTTATCGGCACAATTCAGGGTACATACCGCGTGCTGGAACTCAGTATGCTTACCAGCGAAGAAGGAGAATGGCTGTTGGAAAAAATGTACGGTATGAAGTACATAACAGCCGTTCGCGGTATCCCGAAATCCCACAACGAGGGTGTTGATATTTCCAAAGGAAAAGGAAATTCGGGTTCTCTTGCCAATCCTGACGGACAGGCTACACTTGAGGAGCTTATAGTCGGCATGGTCGATTATGAATATATAATCGAAGTCATATCAACTCCCGTATATACGGATACCCTGAAAGCATGGTCACTTCGTACTGAAAAGGATATGACGGACTGGTACGGGCAGCTCCAAGGCACGAAGGGGTATTCCTTTAATCTGAGTATCCCGATGATGTATATGGCAAATCAATCAGCATCAAGCGGCTGGTCTCAGGCATATACCGATGCGGAATCCGTATCGTATAATGAAGGGACATCATATTCCACCTCATACGGTGAAAATACGGGAACCTCTCTTTCAGAGACCTTCGGAAGTTCTACCGGGCATACCGAGGGGGTGTCGAGCGGCGAATCGGTCTCGTTCTCACATTCTGTCACTGAAGGCGATACAGTCGGGCATACCACCGGGGAAACTGTCGGACATACGGAAGGCGTTACAGTCGGAGATACGATAGGACATTCTGTAAGCTATAACGAAGGCATCACCGAAGGAGAAACCCACGGGATCACTCACGGCACGACCGACGGCGTTTCTACGGGGATAACAGACGGAACCACAGTAGGCACAACTACCGGGCATACTGTCGGACATTCCGAAGGAAACTCATATACACACACTGTCGGGAATTCTTATGGAGAGTCGTTCGGAACCTCGCATACAGTCGGAGAAACGTTCGGAACATCTCACTCGGATTCGCAGAACTACGGAACATCACAGTCAAGTAGCGAGACCTGGGGCGATTCCCATTCTGACAGCGTGAATAATGGGATCAGCACAAGCCATTCAAATTCGGATTCGTCGTCTTGGAGCAACAGCTATGGGGAAACATCGAGCCACGGTACATCTCACTCCACATCCGCGTCAAATTCACAGAGTGAAAGCTACGGGACGAGCCAGAGCGAGGGATATTCGGAATCGGTAAGCAGCTCCCACTCAAATTCTAACAGCTACGGACAGTCTTTCGGGAGAAGCGAAAGCACTTCACAAGGCAATTCGTCGGGTCTTACTTCCGGACATACGACCGGAACGACATCAGGTTCCAGCTACAGCCATTCTACCGGAACAAGCCAGTCAAGCACGAGCGGCACTACAACCGGTCACTCGACAAGCTCATCACACTCCACGGGAGAGAGCAGCAGTTCAAATTACGGCACAAGTCACTCCGACTCCCATTCCGACAGTTCGGGAACCAGCAATTCCAACGGCTGGAGCCACAGCGATTCAAATTCCAATACACATTCTGATACCAGCTCCAACAGCGGCGGCTTTAGTACCGGAAGGAGCACCACATCGGGGTCAACATATGGGACAAGCAGCTCCGATACCGGCGGCAGCTCATATACAGGCTCTCAGTCATCGAGCAATTCAGACAGTTCTTCACAGTCTACAAGTCACAGCGATTCGACAAGTACCAATGACAGCACCTCGTCAGGCGGAAGCATGGGAGCGAACGCCTATGGTTTTAACATCGGCGGCAGCCACAGTTCTTCCCACGGTGACGGTTCAGGCGCGTCCGACGGTACAGGTTCGAGCTCGTCAAGCACTTCCGGTACCGGAGATTCCACCTCGGTCGGTTACAGCGATTCCCATACGCAGGGTTCATCGGACGGGGAATCCACATCGACCTCAGTTACAGGCAGCAGAACGCAGTCGTACAGCGAAGGCAGCAGCGACGGCTGGAGCAGAGGTACTTCTGACGGCACTTCCGGCTCTACATCAAGCAGTCGTTCCACAAGTACCGGTTCATCTGATGGATACAGCAGCGGGACATCCTCCGGACGCAGTTCATCGGATACTACCGGATCAAGTGACAGCTACAGCAGCTCCAACAGCAGGACTTCGGGAACATCGAGCAGCTTTTCACAAGGACAGAGCTACAGTACATCCGACAGTTCTTCAATTTCCAATTCAAGAGGTGCTTCGTCAAGCCGCGGAGAAACGACTTCAAGCTCGACTTCGCTCTCACAGGGTATATCTGACAGCACATCACACGGCAGTACGGCTTCTTCCACAGAAGGAACATCGCACAGTACCTCAAATTCTATAGGTTACGGCGTTACCAACGGAACATCGGAAAGTGTTTCCGAGAGCCTTTCGCACAGTCAGGGCGGCGGCGCTTCTGTTTCAGACGGATACGGAACATCACACTCGACCGGATATACGGACGGGACATCACATTCCACCGGGGTAAGCAGCGGGACATCTCAAAGCTACGGTTCATCGGACGGAACTTCATACTCACAGAGTATCTCAGACGGGACAAGCCATACGGTATCAACCACACAGAGCGTTTCCGACGGGACGACACACTCGTTTACGGATAGTTATTCCGACAGTGTATCACAGTCTCAGTCAAGGTCACATTCGGACTCCCTATCCAACAGTCATTCACAAAGCCTTTCATACAGCGATTCGCAAAGCTTATCCAACAGCAGGTCGCATGGGACATCCGACAGTACATCTCACAGCGTTTCCAACAGTTCATCGGAGAGCTTCTCACGGTCGCAGTCTGACAGCGTTTCTCACAGCAGTTCTGTCAGCGAAGGCACGACAAACGGGAGAAGTACCGGAACATCTTCCAGTGACAGCACATCTGAGAGCCACAGCACGGGCAAAACCGACACTAAGGGCGCAAGCAAATCAGTCACAAACGGCACAAGCAGTGGCACGAGCCGAGGCAGGAACACGGGTGAGTCAATCGGCTCCTCGGGCGGATATTCCTCCGGAACATCTTCCTCTATGGGTCTCGGGCCGTCTATAGGCTATTCAAAGTCTTATCAATGGGTAGATCAGCAGGTGAAGGATATCCTTGAGCTTCTCGAATTTCAGAATCATCGCTTGAAAAAGGCACTTCGCGGCGAAGGGGCTATGTATACCTATGTTTATGTAGCCTGCCCGAACCCGGATGCTCTTGCAACAGCAATGACTACGGCAAAATCCACTTGGCAGAACGAATTTGCAATGATACAGCCGCTTCAGGTGTTGGATCTCAACGAGAATGAGCAGGATCATCTTCTGTACAGGTTTTCCGCTTTCAGCGCCGATGTTACCCGTGAAATAGTTGCGGGAGCCGAGGAATACAAGTACGCAACTGTACTACTTCCGGGCGAACTCACAGCTCTTACACATCTTCCCCGCATCTCCGAGGGCGGCATCTATGCCAATGTTGACGACATACCCAAATATGCCGTTCCATCTATGATGAAGGGCGAGATATATATGGGAACCATTCTTTCGGCAGAGAGGTATTCCTTTAATAATGGATACAGTACACCGTTTGATTACCGGCTGAGCGAGGCTGAGTTGATGCACGGTATCTTTGCAGGCGCTTCAAGAAGCGGTAAGACAGTCGCCGCTATACGTTTCGCGGCTGAACTATCGAAAGTAAGGCGAAAGAAAACCGGAAAGCGACTCAGAATAGTCTGTATGGATCCGAAAACCGACTGGCGTGTGCTTGCGAGATATGTCGAGCCGGAACGGTTCAAATACTATTCACTCGGCAACATCAACTTCCGTCCGATAAATCTCAACCCGTGGAAAATACCGAAGAACATCTGGCCGCAGATATGGATCGACGGTATTATAGACATCTATTGCCGCGCATACGGGCTTCTTGAACGCGGTAAGCAGATGATCGGAGAAACTGTTTATTCGTTATATGAGGATGCCGGGGTATTCCGAGCCTGTGACAAGGAAAACTGGAGAGATCTTGTACCTGACCTGTCCAAAAGAGTTACATTCGACAAAATATTCGACAGAATGACAAAGCTGAAAGCCGCTCTTGAGGACCCGGGCAATCCGAAGGGCAAAGCAGGAAACGATACCCGCGATGCATACGCACGCTTGCTTGACAGATTACAGCCTTTTTCCCGTGATTTTTCGATTGAAAGACGGCTTTTCTCCAACGAGGATGGGCTTAGTGTCGATGAGCTTATCGGAGATGACGATGTGACAGTATTGGAGTCCTCCGGACTGGAGAGCACATTCAGCAATTTCGTGTTCGGCGTTATAACCAGCGGCTTTTACAAGGTTGCAAAGTCCTATGAAGCCGGTTTTCTGGATAAGAGCCAGTATGAGACCGTCCTGTTCATAGAGGAGGCAAATAAGGTTTTAACAGGAAACGACAATGCTACCAGCGGAGGCGGCGGAAATATCGGTTTGCCGGGACAGTCCGAGTTTGAGGAGATACTGGATCAGGCTGCCGGATATGGTCTGTTCGTATTCGCTATCACCCAGAAGGTCGCGGATATGCCGTCGTCGGTGATTGCGAACTCCGGTATGATGTTCGCCGGAAGACAGGTGCGCCCGGATGATACGGCAATAGTTATCCGTAAGATAGCCCGTGAGGAGCGATACGAAGACCGTGATATGACAAAATGGTTTCCGCGAGCGCCCATCGGTTGGCTGGTTTGCCAGTCTGCACGCGGTTATGACTACAAAAGTGCGGAGCCTGTGCTCGTCAAAATAGCCCGTTTGAACGATAAATCACCCAATAACGAGGAACTTGACAGTATCCTTACATTCAAAGCTGCGAGAAGACTTATCAGGAATGCTTCGTAATTGATTTTCAAAGTCGTCTTGCGTAATCATAATATATATGGAAGCTGAAAAACTTCAAATCTATTTCAAAGAGGAGGACATATTTTATGTCAAAAGGAAAGAAGATCCTTATCGTGATCTTGATAGCGGCTATTTTTGCTGCTATCGCAGGCTACGGGCTGTTTGTTTATCTGACACCGCTCAAAACAACGATCTATGTGTACAACAATAACTACGAAGCCGGAAAGACAATATCCGGTGATATGATAACACCGATCGTTGTTGACAGCAGCATTGTGATAAACGGCAGGAGTGCGGGTGTAAATGAGCAGTATATAACGGCGCAGGATATAAGCTCTGTTTTAAGCTCCGGTGACTCGCTGCTTACAAATGTCTTTAAAGGACAAGCTTTGACATTATCCGACCTGAATGTAGCAAGCGGCACGGCAATAGAAAAGAACATGAGAACAGACGCTATCGCTGTATCGATCAATCTTAACAATACTTCCGGCGTAACAAGCGGTCTGCGTATAGGCTCCCGTGTGAATGTATATTCATCGGTTGACGGCATCACAACGCTTCTGCTGGAAAATATGCGCATCATAAAGGTCAACAAGACGGACGGGTCCCTGTCTTCCGTAACTATCGAATGCACTCAGGAAGAGGCTTTGAAGATGATATACGCTACCGAATACACTTCCGTTCATCTCGGACTTGTCAATGCTTCGGAGTACCAGCCCATCGGCAGTGATATATCCTACGGAACATATACAGGAAAGTAACGGAGGTACATTATGAACGTGATAATAGTTGACAGGCGTACAAATTTCCTGATTGATGTAAAGAACAGGCTGTCTATGGTTGATGATACAGAGATCGATGTAATTGCATATTTGTCGGATATAGATGAGATCGACGATTATATCGACGATGCCGATCTTGTACTTATAGCTGACAATATAGCCGCTGATCCCGATTTCAGCGCACCGACGGAAAATATTGTCGGTTATGCCACGAGAGAAGAATATGAGGAGGCACTTTATCAGCAAGACCTTGATAATATCGGGTTCATGCGTAAGCCCAAGGCTCTGGTAGATTATCTTGCTTCTCTCGAAGCCGGTGAATCTGAACCTGAACATATTGTCAGAAAGAATACACAGCCGGCAGAAAGATACAGGAAAAGGGCACCCGACACTTCACAGAGAAACACACATACAGTACATAATGCTTCCCGGTCTCCGCGCAAGCAGGCTCGTTCCTCACCGAAAAAGCGGTATGAGGAGGAATACGATGAGGAATATGAGGATGAAGAAGACGATGATGATGAGTATGGTGATGAATACGATGAAGAAGATGATGAACCTGCACCTCGGCATCAGCGGCAGCGCACCGCTCCTAAAGCGAACAGCCGGGTAAACGCCGAAAATAAGACACTGCCTGCAATTTCAGAAGAAGATACGGATGAAATACCCGAACGGGCAAAGGTCATAACCGTCTATTCCGCTAAAGGCGGAGTCGGAAAGACGACTTTAGCTTCGGAGATAGGCGCATATCTGGCGCTGACCTGTAAAAAGCGCGGACGTCTCAGATGCTGTATTATAGACTTCAACACCGTATTCGGGGATGTTGCGACTACGCTGGGGTTTGATTCCCAAGGCGTGCATATGGGTATGTGGGCAGACGATATCCGGAAACGGCAGGAAAACAACGAATCAACGGAATACACAGCCAAAGAAATGCTTGATAACTTCATACAGCGCAAGACTTTTGATGATAAAACCGAGATCTATGGTCTGATAGCGGATCCGTCACATGAAAAATCCCAGAAAATAGATGACAAGATTCTGTTTATCATTATTGATAATGTAGTTCGCAACGGCGGATTTGACTATGTGATATGCGATACCGGCAACGATACACGACCGTCCTCGATACTTGCGCTTGACTTTGCGGATTTCGTTTTCCTCGTTCTCACACAGGATATATCGACCATTAACTGCAATGACACTTTCCTTGCGTCCATACGCAAGATCAAATACGACGAGAAAAGGATCAGAGTGGTCATAAACAATGTTATGTCTCAAAAGGATACGGCTGTTTCTGTTCAGGATATCCAGTCATTCGTCAAATATCCCACGGCAGCGGTCATCAGGCATCACGCAGATGTCATAAAGGCGAATAACAAGTCGGTTCCGCTCGTTTTCAGATCCTCTCATGAGTACACGAAGGAGCTTCGCAACATCATCTCGATCATAATCAACGACGGCGAAGTCGTAGCTGATACCAGAAAGGGCTTATCCCTTTTCAGACGCAGCGGAGAAGCTGAAAGAAAGAAGGTAACACAAGTATGAGCCTTATAGATAAAAGACTTCAGAACGCCTCTATTGCTTCAAAATCTGTTGAAAGGTCTGAACCTGCTCACAAGTCCGCATATTTGCATTCAGCATCATCAGACGATGGACGCAGAGCAGTTAAGCGTGAGATGAAACGCAAACCGCCGGTTCGTGACAGAGAAGCAAGACCCCGGAAGACGGAAGAACCTGAATTGTCAAAGGAAGAGGTTATGGAGTCATCTGATTCCAGCCTGCTTCTGGAGCGCTTGGAAACACTTGAAGAAGAAAAACGTGCCATAGCGGAAAGCGTTGATAAAGAGATCATTCGGATAACCGATGACGAGCGTAAATATGTTGATTCCGTCACTTCAATAATATCCGAAAGGTTCAAGCAGCAGGTGTCCGGCTCTTCTACTATGTCAAAGGCTCTCACGGACGAGATAGAAAAAGCGATAGCCATAGAATGTGATCGCTTACCTGTCCTTTATGAGACGCAGCAGCGAATAAAAAAGACTGTTATTTCGCAGATAATCGGTCTCGGACCGCTTGACCCGTATATGGCTGACCCTAAAGTGACCGAGATAATAGTACAGCACTGGGATCACATCTGTATCGAGCGCGAGGGCAAAATACATCGTGTTCAGGCAACATTTACGGACGAAAAACACCTGCAGACCATCATTCAGCGTATCGTGCAGCCGATAGGAAGACAGATAAATGTCTCCCGTCCGATAGTTGACGCAAGACTTTCTGACGGTTCCCGTGTATGCGCTACTATCCCGCCTGCATCTCCTGACGGTGCAACACTCGATATACGACGCTTTTTCGACATAGCGCTCACCGGAGAGGACTATATCCGCCTTGGCTCTATGACCCCGGATATGCTTGATTTTCTCCGCAAAGCTGTTCAGGCAAAGTCGAGTATTATAGTAAGCGGCGGTACCGGCACAGGCAAAACGACTCTTCTCAATATGCTTTCCGGAGCCATACCGGAGGATGAATTGATCATTACGATCGAGGATAGCTGCGAGCTGAAGCTGGAGTCTCCGAATGTAAGGCGGTTGGAGACAAGGACTATCAGCAGCGGAAAGAACGATAACGCTATGAATGTCGATATTCGCGCACTCGTGAAGGCATCTCTGCGTATGCGTCCCGACAGGATCGTTGTAGGTGAGATACGCGACGGCACGATCACTGATATGGTCTCGGCGATGAGCACGGGTCATGAAGGCTCAATGTGTACGGTACACGCCAACAGCGCTGTAAACTTGGTAAATGTAAGACTTCCGATGCTGTATTCGATGGCTGATGCTTCATTCAGCGAAGAATCCGAAGCCATTCAGATCGCTGAGGCAATCGACCTTATAGTGCAGATAAAGAGATACGGTAAGCTGCGTGCGATACAGTCCATAACCGAGGTTTCCGGTATGGAAGGAACAAGGGTCAAGTTAAACGATATTTTCCGTTTCGATGAGATCAACAAGGAATACTACGCTACCGGGTACAAACCGAGGAAAATACTCGACAGAATGCTTGAGAAGGGCATCTATATAGACCCGGAAATATTCAAATCCCGTGAAATGAAGAAAAAAGAGAAGCTTGAAAGCCTTGACCGGAGCGAAAAGAGCGCCGAAAAAGGACAAGCCGGCGGTGGTGCGAAAGGAACGGAGGGAAATGAATGAATATTGAAAGTGTTGCAAGTCTTGCACTCCCCGTTATCTTTACGGCACTGACCGTATTTGCTGTCGGTATTGCCATCGCTATTGCAATACGCGAACAGAAGTCAACCATAACAGGCGAGCGTGAGAAAGACCTTATAGACATATTCGCAGACGATAAAAAGAAACAGCTCTACGCTATCCCGGGCGCTATCAGCTTCAAGGTATATGCGGTAATAATGGTGATCGCACCTATAGTGCTCGGCATTGCAGCATTTGTGCTGACACAATCGGCGTTAGCAGCGGTAATCGGTCTTGCAGTCGGTGTGGTGGCTCCTGAGCTTATAGTTCGTATCCAGAAATCAAAATCCGACAAGGACTTCGATGAAAAGTATGGCAGAGCTTTAAAACAGATGTCCTCCACGCTGCGTGCAGGAATGACTATACAGCAGTCAGTCGATGATATCTGCACAAATCCGTTTCTTGACAATGAGATAAAGGAGATGTTCAAGCAGATCAGTGCGGATATAAAGATAGGCATACCGGTCGCGGAAGCGTTCGCAAAGGTTTCCAATATGCGCTCAACCATTGATACCCGTGATGTGACAGCGGCTGTCGCAATGCAGTCAGAGGTCGGCGGCAGCGAAGCTGAGGTCATTGAGCTGGTGGCAACGAATATAAACGAGCGTATTATGGTTCGCAAGGAGATCCGAACGCTGTTCACGACAGCTAAGATCACGGTCTATGCTATGGATTTTGTTCCCCCTATACTGCTCATAGGTCTTATCCTTACAGGCGGCGACCTTATGGATTTTTACAAAGAAGGCATAACCGGTCTGCTTGTTATGGGCGCTATAATGCTGCTGTTCCTGATAGGCTCGGTAGTTTCCCACAAAATGATGAAATCGGCAGACGTAAGGAGTGAATGATATGCAGATAGGTACATTATTAAGTGCGGGCGTGGTAGCCGTTATAATAGGAGTCGCTTTGTTTGCCATAATCTCCGTTATCGGCGTTTCGGTCATCATAAGCCGTAAGAGGATACTCAAAAGAGCCGAGACCGGAGATAAGCAAAGAGACATGTACGAGGAGTACATCGGAACGGATATCAATGTAATGCTCAAAAAGGTCGGTATTGACCCTACCGAGTATATCCAGGAATGCCGTATAGCTTCAATAGAGCCCAACTTTTACTCTCTCGTCATTTGCCGGATAATAGGTATCGTGTTCTTGTTTGCGGCTGTGGCGCTGATCCTGACCGGCAATACATATATATCGCTTGTCGGCATGATGCTTTCGGTTGCTATAATGAATGCGCCTAAGCGAAAAGCGAAAAGCATTGCGGAAGACCGTAAGGCACGATTTGACGCTGAGATACCTCGGTTCCTCGATATGCTCGATTCCGGGCTTATAGCCGGTATGACTATTCAGAACGCTATAGAGTACACTACCCGGTATCTGGACGGAGTTCTTGCTGAGGAAATGCGGCTTGCGCTTGCCGAAACAGAGCTTGGCGCAAAGGACTGGAACGAGGCGCTCGTTGATGTGGCGGCTAAGTATGCAAATCCGAATTTCTCGGATTTTGCGGTTGACCTTTCAACGGCATATAACAAAGGCGTTTCGGTCATTGAAGCTGTTGAACGCAAGAGCAGACAGATAAAATCGGCAAACCTGCTTACAGCCAAAGAAAAGGCTGCTGCACTCACAAGCAAAATTCTGGTGCCGACAATGATGTTTAAAATGATACCGCTTATGGCGGCACTCCTGATCCCGGTATTTATGATAATGGAGGAAGGTATGTTCTGATGAACGCCTTAACTCCTGTGTCATACATATAAAACAAATTTTTTCAGAAAGGATGAATTAGCCATGGTTAAATTCAAGAACTACGCAAAGCGCTTCTTCCGTGATGAGGAGGGCGCAGAACTGATCGAGTGGGCGATAGTAGTCGCGATTGCGGCTATCCTTGTAACAGCTGCAATAGCGATCATGAACACTATGCAGGGCTCCCTCAACTCAACTGACCAGATGCTTCAGGATAACCTCGTTTCGGGTCTCCAGAATGCGAACGGCAGCGGCGGTTCCGGCGGCGGAGAAGCTGGCGGCGGCGAAGGCTAAGAAACATGCGCAGCGGGCATTGACGACCAATGCCCGTTGCACAAAATTCAAGGAGAAACTATGACTGAACAGATGATTTTGGAAGCATCCGTAATGGGATTTACCCTGATGTCATTTATTACGGCTTGCATTTATGATATACATACACGAAAGATACCAAACATTCTTACTTTTGGCTCTCTGATAGCCGGTCTGGTGATGATCTATCTTATGGACTGGCAGGAAGGTATTGTCAGAACACTTGCGATAGCAGCACTGTTCTTTGTCGGAGCTACTGGCTGTCTGGGACTTGGAGACCTGAAGCTGGTTATGGCATTGACGGCATTACAAGGCGTTCTGCCTACGCTTATATCGCTCTTTATAGCCTCTTCCGCTCTGCTTATAGTAAAAGTAATAAAAGGCAGGTACAAGGTGGATATTCGAAGGCTCAAAGATGCCGATAAAGCTGCGGAAGGCGAAAAAGTACCTTTTGCGCCATATATGCTGGTGGGATATGCCTCATATCTTGCCTATTTCGTGATAGACAGGTTTATCCAGTAAAGGAGGCGAAGGTGTGTTGAAAAAAATACTGAAGAGGTTGAAAAACAGGCGCGGTTCCGCTGAAATACTGTCATTTTGTGTGATGTGTCCCTTCGTACTGTACCTGATACTTGTTTCGCTGAATGTGTTTGCGTACATAAGAGCCGGACAGATCGCGGAATACTGCGCTTATGTAGGCGGGCGAGCCGCTGTAGTGACGACACAGGATATAGGGGCTGACACGGATCACAGAATAGCAGCCGCACAGGGAGCCGCAAACGCTGTTGTCGAGCAGACAATGGCAGTCGGAGGGTACAGACAGTCTGCTTCTTCCGACCTTTCTGCGAAACAATGGCACGGTGAGCTGAGGCTTGTAGAGTCCGATTCCGCTTGGACGAAGGGTGTACTTGCCGAATATACTGTCACAATGCGTACAGTCAGCTTTATCGGAACAACACCGAGGACTGTACAGGCTTCAATAGTTATGATGGTGGAGACTCCTGTTGACTCAGGAAATGATGTTATACGAGCGGGGTGAGAAGATGAAACGGATAAATTGGCGCGAAGGAAGCGGAATGACGCTTATGATGATGTCCGTATGGCTCATCATATTGACTGCTTTCTGTGTTGTCGTTGAGATCGGCGGGAAGTATGTCTGCTCCGCGGCGGTGCAGACAAAGACCGACGCTATTATCGAAGGAGCTTCGGTGGCAGCGGATACCGGCATTATCAATTCCTACGATATTGACATCGTTACAAACAATTATAAGGATAAGACCGAGCTTTCCGGCAGAGATGCCAAAGAGATGGCGGACAGGATATATGATGCCAACAAGCAGGTCATGCCCGGTCTTGTTACAAGCTATACCTATAACAGCAACGCTCTCGGTCCCTGCAACGGTCTGCAGCAGTTAAGCTATAACCAGCGTTTATTTACTGCTGTCGGGAGAGTTGAGGGCAGGAATATCTTTAATCTGCTGCCCCGACCCACATACCGTGTTGACGGTCTTGGGACAGTATATATAATCGGGACGGAGACACCGCTTGAGGATACCGTAAGATTTTCGGATATGTATCCGAACGATCCTCGCATACCGATCTCGGCACTCACAAGCAACACCGGAACTACTTTGCTCAATGCTTATCGGTATGTACCCGGGACAAGCCTGTGGGAGTCCTACAAGGGGCAGAAAATAAACGATATTGCCGACAATCGAAGCGCGGCGCTCTATGCGGCTGTCTTAGATCAATTCGGACTCGGTGAATACCAGACTGCGAGATATGTTCAGTCCGAGTACGCGCAGTACGACATACATCAGTTCGTGGACGATTATGTATACGGCGGTCGCGGGAATGCGGTATCCCTCACGGCTTCCGATACGCTGCTATGGGATATATCCGTTGCTATGGGCTGTGAACTGCCCAGATATACCCTCAATACCGGGGCATCATCGAACGGAAGCACTTACTATGACTGGAATAAGGGTCACAAAGGAGTTGAGCTTGGAAAAATAAATATCAATGACAGCTCACGTTTCGGCACAATAAGCTCAGTAAACGATGCTGTGGCTATGGCGAACAAGGGCTGTATCACCTTTGCCGTAAGCTCAAGCGGAACATATTACTTCATAAGACCGACTGTGCTTGACGGTTCGGACAGCACGGACGGTTTCAGCGGTAATTCGCCCGAGTGTGCGTATACGGACGGAATAACGGGATCTAATAAGAAAAAAGTGGATATATCGGGATGTAGAATGTATTACGTTAAAGGCAGTCAATAACAATACACCCGGGAATCACGTTCCCGGGTCGTCTTTTACGGAATAACAGGGAGTGGTTGCTATGCCAAGATTGAAAAAAGAGGTCAAAAGGGATTACACAATTATTCATAACGCGATGATACGGGACACAAATCTGGGAGCGACCGAGCGCGGGCTGTTGATAACTATGCTTTCATTGCCCGAAAGCTGGGATTTTTCTATCAGAGGACTTATGCATATATTGCCGGACGGTCTTACCAAAATCTCCACAGCACTTAAAAATCTTGAAAAAGCGGGCTATCTTATTAGACGGCGGATATATGAGAACGGAAAAATAGCAGACTGGGAATATGTTTTCAGTGATGAGCCTATGACAGAAGGAACGACTTCACAAGATCCTGGCAATCAAGATGCAGAAAACCTTGATTCAGAAAACCTGAATCAAGGTATTGAAGATCAAGGGAAGCAAAATATACAATCTGATGATCAAGAAAACCGCGACGATAATATAATAAATAATAATCAAATAAATAAAAATCAAATACTATCCGATAAAAAATCTATCGATCAATCTGTCCCAGACAAACAGACCGATGGATATTTACAGCGATTCAATGCCTATATCGCTGTTATCAGAGATAACATAGAATATACCGACTACATAGACTGGATCGAAGGCTCTAATGGGTATATGACTGTTCGGGAGCTTGACGATATCGTGTCTATGATAGCCAGAGCGGTATGTTCGGATAAATCCGATGAAATGATCTGCGGTCAGAGGGTCCCCCGCGAGGTAATACGCTCAACAATGCTGAAGGTCGATAGAGAATGCCTTGAAAACGCTATTGAACGAATGAAAACCACAGATGATATACGAAATTACGAGAAGTATCTTATCAGTACGCTTTTCAACGAGATCAACAGCAAGGCTCTCAAAGACAATAACGAGGAACGCAATGCCGCGTATGCTTTTAACAGGGATTTCGGAAAGGTCACAGGAAAGAATCGGAATCTGTAACAAGGCTCTTCTCTAATCGGAACCTTGTCGTAATCATAATAGGAGTGTAGCAATATTCGATGAAAGGAGTGATATCGTGAGAAGATTTGAAGCAAAGCAGCTTGCGGAAGTCTATTCCTCGCTCACAAGAGCCTCAAACCGTATAGATAAGAAGTCTCTGTACGCGAAGATCTCGGACTATGTGAACGAAAGA
>JAGAWN010000023.1 GCA_017941355.1 Ruminiclostridium sp.
GAAAAGTATATACCAATCGGCGCAGAAAATGGTACTGCACATATACCAAAGTCGCAGAAAAATGGTAGCGCAGCACATTTGCATCGCCTCTGACGGCCGGAGTATAGCCAAACAAATAAATTTACGGCGGTCAGAAGCGATAGGCAGGTAGCACCGCTGGCTATACAAATCCCGACTAACGGCGGGCTTTGCATAGACTGCGCGGTACTACCTGCTCAGGAGGGAGCGCCCTCCCGAGACCTACCCCAAAATGCGGAAGCGGGAAGGCAAGGATGCCTTTAGGAAGTTTCAATAAAGCGCTGCACGGATGCAGCGCAAACAAAGAAACTTCCAAGCGACACGTGAAGCGCCGCAGGAGCGGCGGAAAAATGAAATGAATGGAGTGATGAATTTGAAAAAAGAAATTTCGCGTAAGCGCAACAATCAGTTTGCGATCCGCTTGTCTGATTCCGAGATTGCACTTTGGAACAGCAAGCAGTCAGCCAGCGGTTTCGGCAAAACTGAATTCTTTTTGAAAATGCTGAAAAGCACCCGCATAAAAGTGTACAGCTTCAACGAAACCTTGAAGGCGCTGTACAACGAGCTTCGGCACATCGGAGTTAATCTCAATCAGGCGGCATATCTTGTCAATGTCGGTGGTTACCCCGAAGCCGCCATTGAGATTGGCTCGATGTATCAGGAGTTTATGAACTTGATGAACAAGTTTCAGAAATTCATTGACAACCCGATGATAAACGCCACAGTCATTGACGTTTCGGTGAAAAAGGACGGTGGTTGATTGCCGTTCGGAAATGTTAATGTTGATTACGCACCTTGTAAGTCTGTCGGGCAGTTGAAATCTGCGGCGCTGTATATGCTCGGAATGAAACCGGAGCAGCGCCGCGAAGGAATTGTTAAGACCCGCGATGACTTGTATGCGGCGCTCGGCTGCAACAGAAATAACTTTGCAAACGATATTCTGATCACGCGAAAACTTAACGGAAAAAGTTATAGCAAGCATAAGCCGGACACGATACTTGCACACAAGATGTCAATTTCATTCCACCCCGACGACAACGGGAAACTGGATCATAAACTTGCATTCAAGATAGCACAGGAATTCGCGGAGCATTTCATTCACAGTAAAGGTTACGAAGTGTTGTTTGCGGTGCATACGGACACCGACCATATACACGTTCATTTCCTCATTTCCAATTGCAATATGGAAACCGGAAAATCGTACCGCCGCAGCCAGCACGACCTTTATGAAATGTCGGAATACTTCGGTCAGCAATGTCGGCACTACGGTTTAACAAATTCGATCAGGGATAACTTCTATAATCGGAATTTGGATACCGTCCGCGACAAGGAAACATTTGCCGAAACGCAGATGAAGAAACGAGGTGCAGAAACATTCAAGGAAGAACTTCGGGAGGTTATCAGAGAAGAGATCGCAGACCCCAACAATCGCACATTTGAAGATGTCGTAAATGCGCTTGAAAAGCATTACGGCATTGAGTGCAGAGTTGCGGGCAACACGTTATCTTACCGCCATCCGCTGTACAAGGACAAAAACGGTAAACTTGTTTCCGTCAGAGGAAATAAGTTAGGAGAACTCTATACGCGAAAGGGGATAGAATATGAAATTGCCAAGAGTAGATCAGGACACACGCAAGCCGTCTTTAATCAATCAAATTCAGAAAATATCTGCGGAGCAGAAATATCAGCAGGACGAGCTGGTACCGCTTCCGACGAATCCGGACGAATTTATAGCCCGACTGGACGAGTTATGGTATCAGACACTCATGATGAAACAGGAAGAATTGCAGGACGCGGAGGCGAAGTATCAGCAGACATTGCTGATCGCTACCGTCCACGAGCAGCACAAGGTCTTAGTGGATTTTATAAACGATATGAGGAGCGAAATAACGGAACTCAAGAACAAGCAGCTCCAGCTTCTCAGCGAACAAGAACAGTACAAAAAAAGCGTTCACGATGATGTTTATAAATCAATGAAGGATATTTATTATATCGTTGAGGAAAATCAGAAAGTAATGTTTGATAATGTTACTGCAAATGCCAAAAAATCTGTTGACGATATGAATAAAACGCTTGCGGACAATATTACCAGTTGCAGGAAAACAACAGAAACTCTTAAGGATCAGCTGCGTAAATCAATTACTCTGGAAAAGTGGACAGAGGGACTGCTTTTAATGGCTCCTTTCGCCGTTATAGTTGATATGATTTTCAGAGTATTGACTTTCTTTATGAAATAGCGATGTAGCTTCTGTTAAACGGAATGCCGCGACTTTCAGCAAACTGGACAAGCTCCGCGAGCTTACCTTCAAACATTTCGGAATCCGTACCGAACAATGAAGCATAAATGTTAAAGGCAGCAGAGAAATTATCTTTTGCATTTTGGACATTGCCGATTTTCAAGTACATCTTTCCCATATCCAACCGGAAATCGGCATAGTCCGCGCTTTCTCCGTTCGCGTCCTTTATAAACTCGGCGCATTTTTTCATAGCGCGGATAGCTTTCATAGGCTCGCCGATATCGTCCATAAGATTCGCGTAATTGTGGTAGATTATCAGCATATCGTTATTCGGCTTGCCATATTCAGACATCAGCGAAATTGCGCGCTCCATGTATTCACGCGCAGGTTCAAGCTGTCCCGCAAGGTGATAGTTATACCCCAAGTTCATGTTGAGATTTGCCGCGAGGTGCAGATCATCTTCCGGGACGCATGTATCGAGCGCTGTTTGCGACAGCGATATAGCTTTCTTGAAATCCTTGTCAAACATTCCCGCGATAGCTGATTCAAAGTCGTAGTATAAAGCCAAATCGTTAGGCTTCAATTCCGTCTTGTATGCTTTCATTAACGAGCGTATCAGACGCATACCGCTTTCATACTGATACTTTTCCATATACGTAAAAGCGTTCACGATGAAACGAATATAGCTGTCGGTATCATCGTTTTTTATATTTTCGATGATGTTCAGAATGAACGTGAAAAGCTCTGTATAGTTCGGGTCGTCAAGTCCGTGACACAGGCAAATATTCTGCAATTCTTTCAAGCAGTCAGCACAGTTTGTAACGCTGGGTTTAAGGTCTGCAACAGCAATCTCGCACACTATCTGATGAAGGGAAATAAACGGAGCATTTTCTTTGATAAATCCCAGCTCGATCAGATCATTTATTCCGTTCATATCGGGTAATGCGAGCCAATTAGCAAACAGCCGCGAATACACTCCTTCAACCGGAGCGAAAGTCAGACAGCGCAGAATAAACTGATACTCGTCCGAGAGCTTGAACAGCGAAAACAGCGTCCGGATATGTTCATAGAATGTAGCTTTGACACCTTTGCCGTCCTTGTGAATGTTTATCCTATCAGATGTTTCGGGATCGACGCTGCACTCATTCAGCTTTTCTAAAACATCATCGGCGCTCAACAATCCCTTTTCCAACAATCGCGCCGCAAGCTCAACAGACAGCGTATGACGGTTTACAGCTTCTATGATATTTATAACGGTATCGCGGTTTTTATCTGCTTCGGAATACAGTTTGCTGAACAGCTCAAAAAGACTATCAATGTCGGAAATCTCATTAAGCGAATATGTATAACCGAGGTCAAAATTGCTTCGTGTCGTGAATATCACCTTGCACTTATACTTCATCACTACATCAAGCAAATCCTCATCGGAAGCGGTTGTATCAAAGTTGTCGATCACAATCAAGGTATCATCTTTGAGCGAGCGTAAATAACGGTTATGCCGCTTGAATTTTTCGTCATCGCTATCTTCCGGACGGTCATCGGAGAAATCAATATCGGTGATAAGATTTTTCAGATCGCTGTCATAGCAGAAATAAAGAATGTTCGTGAAGTCTTTTCTGTACTCTCTCGCAAACGCCTTTACAAACTCGCTCTTACCAATGCCGCCGATACTGTTTACGAACACTTTATCGTTTTCGGACAGTATATCGTGCAGCTCCGCGAGCTCTTTATTTCTTCCCGAAAAATGCTTGCACGGCGCAGGAATATCAGCACCGAAAATACGCTCGGATACGATAGGCGATAACGCACCGGAAGATGTATGCTTTTCGATGATCTTTGTATCACGGGTAACGAACGGACGCGACATTGCGAATATCAAAATGTTGCAGATGAACTCCACAGCTTCGGATTTACTGTCGCAGGGATAATAACCGAGCAATTCTTTTTTGGAATCATCGGAAATGCTCACATCATTCAGGACAAGATCGTGCAGGGCTTTCGTGAGATTATCATAATCGCTGATACACGGAATTATGGATTTGCTGAAATTCTTCATAAGATTATCTGCTTTATCATCGGCTTTGTAATACTTGATGATAGCAGAGCTTAACGGCTTTAATCCTCGCAGCCAGCGGTTAGATAATCCCGCATTGAAAAAGAACAGATTTGCCCTTGCATAGTCCTCAAAGAGTATTTCGAGAAAATCCACTTGATTAAGAGTAGCGCTGTCTAATATCGTTCTGCACACGGAACTAAAATCGCACCTATCCATTTATCTCACCTCGCTGCCAGTAATTCAACTTATACCATTATAGCACAACAGACATAGAAAATCAACCAAAAGTTATGGGACAAGGAAATGCATTTTTTTCAGATCGGAGGATCAATGATCAGAAATGAACTCACCTTAAACAACACCAATGAAACCAATGCGTCAGCCGAAATAAAGGTAACAATCCATTTACCGGAAGATGTTTCGGAAGTCGTTAGGCAGCAGAAAATAAATCATCTTTATGATGTATTGAAGCCCAAGCCGCCGAAACAGGACAGCACGGACGCAGCATAAGCCTTTCTTCCTTCGGCTTGCCCATTGTATCGCACCCGCCCGCACCTGTAAAGGGTACTCCAAAATTTTTCGCTTTATTATTGGGGCGAAAAATTTTGAAGCCACCCCCTTGACAGGAGCAGTCGGGAGCGATGTAAGGCAGTTAAGCCGAGGAAGGAACGGAATGTGCTTGACAGCACCGCAAGAAATTTTTGAATTTGACACTTTACCACTTGAAATTTTCTGCCGATAGTGCTATACTATAATATGTAAAAAGTATCGTATTATCGGCTAACTTTTATGGAGGCTGATATTATGAAGAAGATCACAGCAATTTATGTACGCCGTTCGGTTAGTGATAAGTACAAGGGAAATAACTCACTGTCCATTGATTCGCAGAAAGCCGACTGCATACGCTATTTAGAGAACGGAGGTAAATTATCTAAGGACAGCTACCGCATCTATTGTGATGACGGTAAATCGGGAAAAGACATTGCGCATCGTCCCGCTTTTCAGCAGATGATGACCGACGCGAGAAGCGGTCTTATTGACAAAATAATCGTTAAGAAATATGACCGTTTCAGCCGCAATATGCGCGAGTATCTCAATATTACGGACGAGCTTGACAAGTACGGAGTAGGCGTTATATCGCTCTCCGAGCCGTTCAACACGGAAACCAAAGAGGGCAGAATGATGCGGAATAATCTTCTTAATTTTGCGGAATTTGAACGTGAAACGATAGCAGCAAGAGTAGCAGATGCTTATGCAACGCGATCAACAGAAACAGGGTTTTATCTCGGCGGATGCCGTCATTACGGATATACCTCCGAACGCCGTGTTGTGAATGGCAAGACCGGATCGGTGCTTGTTCCATCAGACAGAGCAAATGTTATTCAGATCGCATTTGAGATGTATCAGAAAAATGGTGTGTCATTGAAAGATGTTATCGACTATTTCAGAGAAAACAATATTGATACCAAATTTGCCACAAACACAGGAATACACGAAGTCACTGTTATGGACAGAGGACATCTCAGCCAGCTTTTAGAAAACCCTCTTTATGTTCGTGCAGATGTCGAGGTTTATAAGTTTCTTATGGCGAAAGGGTATCACATCGTTGATGATGCTTGCGCTTATGACGGAATTCACGGGGTATTTGTCCACAAAGATCAGGAGGGCGGATATTTCGCAAAGGTTGGTTACCACGAAGGACTTGTTGATTCCGAAGTTTGGCTTGCGGTACAGGATAAAAAGGAGCATAACTACAGGTTTCCGAACAATGGAAAATCAAAAAGCTCATGGCTTGTGGGGCTTGTAAAATGCGCCCATTGTGGGTATGCTTTAAATGTCTATGGTCGCTGGAACAGGACGCAGACAAAGAGATTCAGATACTATCGTGACACCGGAGCTTACAATGCGAGCGGATGCGTTTCTGAATCGCTTAAAACCATTCGCCCCGACAATCTTGAGAGTATCGCTTATGACGCAATGAAAAAACGTTTGGAAACCCTCACGATAATGAAGAACGAGCAGGAACGTCCCGACACAGAAACGGAAAACCTCAAAGCGGATATAGCGAGAATGGAAAGCGAGATCCGCAAGTTAATGGATAAGCTCGCAGACGCTGATGAAGTCTTATTCGACTATATTCAGAAGCGCATAAAAGAACTTCACGCGCGGAAGTCTGATGTTGAGGACAAGCTGAATAGCCGTGAGCGCAGAAAGAAAAGTATTGATACTTCTCCCCTCGCAGAGCCGTTAGCGCATTGGGACGAATTGACCGTTGATGAAAAGCACGATGTGGCTGTCACGATGATCGACAATATCAAGGTTTCGGACGAAACCGGAGTTGATATTTCGTTTAGCATCTAAAACAAAAAAGCCCTCGACACTTGACCGTTTTCAAGTGTCGAGGAAGTAAAAATCCCCTTTAAGGGGATAGGTAAAATCATTGTTAAGGTGTGTGTATAGGTTTGTCCGCATTATACGGCACAGTCATCACATCGGCTATATCTTTCAGAGACATTCCGTTCAGATACATCTTGTATATCATCACAACCGCTTCGGATTCCAAAGGCTCGGCAATGTATCTGCCCTTCTTCATCATATATCCGAACGGAATGTTTCTGATTTTTTTCATTGCTTTCACAGCCTTTCTGTAAACTCTATGCCGCCGACAAGCCTGAATTTCAGCTCTGTATCGGACATTGCCGTTATTTTCTCGACTGTCATCTCAAAGGTGCTTTCTTCAAAGCTGTACATGATATCCCCGTCCACGACTGTGTCCATTAGATCCGACAGCCTGTCCGCTCTGTCCGCAAGCTCGTCCGTATCCACTGCCGCAGTCATCATCTTACGCAGTCTGTTTATCTGAGCCTCGGCTTCCTTTTTCTGTCCGTTGTAAAGTTCCGCGGAAAGTATCCCGCTTTCATAAAGACGCGTCACTTGGTTTATTCTGTCTCTCGCAGATATAAGGTCGCTCCGTACTGTCAGCAATTGACTGTTTCCGGCTTGCTTTTTCATTATGAGATCTTCGAGCTGCCGTATCACCGGGGCGAGTATTATTTCGGCATTGCATTTCAGCTTATTGAACAGCCGTATGTATGCATCCTTAATATCCGATTCCGGGATAGCTTTTATCGGGCAGTTATCGGAATTGGTGTTATGATTGGCACACGTCCAATAAGTCCTGCCGTTTACTATCTTTCGCTTGAATGTATGACCGCAGTTTCCGCACACTATCATCTTTGTGAAGATGTGGGTCTGTCTCTGCCACTTGTTCCCCTCTCTGCGTAACATAAGCTCCTGCACCGCATGAAAGGTTTCTTTATCTATGATAGGCTCCTGCGTTCCCTCAACATAGTATTTCGGGAGCTCTCCGTTATTGCGTTTTCCCTTGAACGGAAGCATTTCTGTTGTGTATGTCTTTTGGAACAGCGAGTCGCCGATGTATTTTTCATTTTTAAGGATATACCGTATTTTTCCGGCGTTCCACTTATCTCCGGTTTCCTCGGTAAGCATTTCCGAGATCGCAAGCCGTCCGTATCCGCTTAGATAAAGATCGAATATCTTTCTGACGATCTCAGCCTCTGACGGGTTCACGATATATTTTCTGTCCTTGTATATGTAACCGTAGGCGGTAAGATTACACACATAGGTTCCATTTTCCATGCGTCTGCGGATCCCCCACCTGACATTCTTGGATATGGACAGCGATTCGTTCTGTGCTGCCATTCCGAATATCGTTACAAGCATTTCTCCGTCAGTTTTGTCGGTGTCTATATTGTTTTCCTCGAAGTAAACGGATATTCCGAGCTGCTTCAGCTCACGAACCGCTTCGAGGCAATCTTTTGTGTTACGAGCGAATCTCGTCACGGATTTAACTATGACCCTGTCAAACTTATGCTTGCGGGCATCTTTCATCATGCGGTTGAACTCGTCACGCTTATCAAGACAAGTTCCGGTGATGCCCTCGTCTGCGTATATCTCCGTCAGCATCGTATTGACGCTGTTTTCCGCTATCTGACTATAATATCTGTATTGTGCCGAGAAGGAATGGCGCTGATCTTCGCTGTCGCTCGATACTCTTATGTATGCCGCAAGTCGTTTGATGATACTTACATCAGTCTTTGCCTGTATCTTAGTTACTACCATACGATCAGCCCTTTCTTTTCGTATTTATTACAGTACACAATACCACTTTTCGTTCTGTATTGGTATTACCAATGTGGACAGATTTATCCCTGCATTTCTGTGCAGATCGCCGCACATTCTTCTTTCAGCTCATCTGCCATAGCTGCCGTTAATGTTCCGTCCGCAAGAAGCGCGTTTATTATAGAGCAGCAGCCATTAAATGTGAGCTTGATTTCATCGTTTAAAAATATATACTTGTTCATTCTCGCACTCCGTGAAAACATACAGACCGCAGCCCTGCGCAATTACAGGGCTGTGATCTGATCATATATATCAGCGGAACAGCAATAACCGTTCCGCTGTATTGCCTGTAAGTTGTTCCGGCATATTTGTCCCCGACACCCCTGCCAGCACTCCAGATAATGGAGCTTCCGGGAATATATCGGGCTGCCGCCGGCGCGGCATCATGGGACTCTCACCCCCGCATGGTTCTCATGTGGCTGCCCTCATTGCTTGAGGCTGTGACTGGACAGAAGTATCATTGTACCCTCTTGCTTTTCATCGCACGA
>JAGAWN010000216.1 GCA_017941355.1 Ruminiclostridium sp.
ACTCCCGCCCTTGTTAAGACTATCGGAAAGACCACTTATATCGTCAATGTTCACTTCTCGGAAACAGCGAGGGAGACTGTCGCGGACAAACTGAAACGGCTTATCTCAACGGACTCAGAACTCCGCGAGGGATAAAAGTAATGCGGACGGATAAACCGCCCGCAATTACATATTATTCTCCAATAATGTCCGCCGCGATATCCTCGTCCGTCCAGTCGGGATAGTTGTCTATCATATCGGATATTTCAATAAACTGTTTTTTGTCCAAGTCAAGAATACTGATAATCGTATCATCGGGTAACTTTCCCTTGTGGTTTCTAACAGACGCAACTTTGCTTTCAAGAGCACCGAGCCTTTGCGCCGCACGCTCGTGGTCTCTTAATTTTACCGTGTAATTCATATAACCAGCCCTCCATTCATCACTTTCCTTGACTTCCTTTACCGCTTTGTCAAGGTCTATTGCATACTTGCCTGTTGGTGTTTGCCCTGCCATATAACGCAACGCGTTTCTCAACTCATCGTCAATGTCCCCGATAGTGCCTTGTGTGTTCAGAACGATTGTGATAGCTTCATCATTGAGATAAACGCTTGCATCTTCCTGACACTGGCGCTTGAATGTGTACATATATCTGCTTTTCTCAAAGAAATCAAATGTGCAGATAAAGATAACATAGCACTTTGGCAGAGCCTCATAGTCCGCGCTCTTTTTCAGAAGATTGAGATCAAGCACATCGTGATAGTATCTGATGCGCTTAGGGAGATTATCATTAGCGCCTGTCTGTATTTCCACATTATAAACAACGCCCTTGTCATCTATGATGTGAAGATCAAGCCGGACACCTTTTGCCCGATATTCAAGGTCAATGACCTTTTGCTTTTCGGCATACTCTATTTTAATGATCTTAAGGCAATACCGAACAAAAGGATTGCGCACAATTTCCAAATATGATATAATATTATTATGAATAAACAAATGACAATATCTGGCATGAGCGATGAACTCGCTCATGCGAGAACAAGCAAAAAAGAATTTCTTGAAAAGATCGAAGCAATAATTCCGTGGAAAGAATTCATTGAGGAGATACAGCCGTTCTATTACAAAGGAGAGCGCGGCAACAAGCCTTATGAACTGGAATTAATGCTCCGGATATTCATACTGCAAAATCTCTATGACATCTCGGATATGGGACTGATGAACGAGATAATAGACAGCCGGGCATTTTCCGAATTCTGCGGTGTGGATTCATCAAATCAGGTTCCCGATGGTGATACTATCGGGCGTTTCCGCAATTTGCTCATTGCGAATAATTTGCAGGAAAAACTGTTTATCAGAGTAATATCAATTCTCAAAGATCGTAAGCTTATCCTGAAAAAAGGAACAATAGTTGATTCAACAATAATCGATGCACCGTCATCAACGAAGAATCAAAAGAGAGAACGAGATCCCGACGCAAAATCCACGAAGAAAGGAAAGAACTGGCGCTTTGGCTACAAGGCGCATATCGGCGTGGATAAAGATTCCGGACTAGTACATCATCTGAAAGTTACCGGTGCAAACGAGCACGATTCAAACGTTGTTGCAGACCTTATGCACGGCGAAGAAGAAAGCCTCCACGGCGACAGCGGATATCTCGGTTCTGACAAGAAGAAAAATTCGATCACTAAGAATAAAAACGGCAAAAAGATAAAGTACATAATCAACAGAAGACCTTCGACGATCAAGAAATTGTCCCCAAGCGGTCAGTATCGCGCAAAGAAAGTTGAAAAAGCCAAATCATCTGTTCGCTGCAAGGTCGAACACGTTTTTGCGGTAGTTAAAAAGCTGTTCAGATATCGAAAGACCCGATACCGAGGTCTGGAACGGCAGACTGCCAAACTGAATATTATGTTTGCTCTTGCAAACCTTTATCTGGCTGACAGCGATTTTGTAAAATCGCTTGCGGTCTGATTCGGGTTTGCTGCAAACTATGATTCAGGGATATTATTGTTTATTTGGTTATATTCCGTTTCCATAATCGGATTGTGCGGTGTTGCCTTA
>JAGAWN010000217.1 GCA_017941355.1 Ruminiclostridium sp.
CCGAAGGACGAAATGAGCTTGACATCAAGGAATGTGTCCGTTGTTTAAATGCACCGCAGGCGCATTTAAACAACATCTGAAAATCTGTTTTGCAGATTTTCAGTCAATAACTGCCAAAAGGCAGTTATTGAGGACACATTTATTATAACAATACAATTAAAAAATGTCAAGAAAAACTTTCCAAGTCAGCACATATCAGTAATAAACGTGTTCAAGGTAGTGTACCGGATTGAGTTTTACATTTCCCATACGGACTTCAAAGTGCAGATGAGGCCCCGTAACGTAGCCGGAGCTTCCCTCCTTGGCTATCATCTGACCCTGGATAACTTCCTCACCTACGGAAACCAGCAGTTCACTGCAATGTCCGTAAAGAGTCTGCAAGCCGTTTCCGTGGTCTATGATAACGCAGTAGCCGTAGCCGTAGTTCTGACCGGACAGAATGACCGTTCCGCTCGCGCCGGCATAGATCGGAGCGCCGTAGGCTTCAACAATATCTATGCCCGCGTGTCCCGCATAGCCGCCGTCCCAGTAGGTCGGTTCGCTTATGCGGCTCTTGCCCACGTCCATAGGCCAGATGAATTTACCGTAACCCGCGTCGGCAGCGGAGTATTCCTCCGGCGGGATCTTGGTTCCGAGTGCTATGCGTTCGGTGACGGGAGCGGTTATTATCTTCGCGTTTATAACTCGTCTGGAGGTCTCGATGTTGTTCACATAAGTAACGGTGGCAGTTACATGGTTCACGCCCTCAACGCCCTCTGTCGTAATGCGGGAAACGCCGTTGTACAGCGAATCGTCGTTGTAATACTCGGTGGAATATCCCACCTCGGTATCATATTCCTCAGTTACAGAAACATTAACTGCCAGGAACGGGACTTCTTCCCTGATCTTTATGCGGTCGCCCTCAACGACTTCCGGAGATGTCATTTCCGGATTCAGTATCTCGATCTGATGCATGGTAAGACCGGTGGTATTGCAGATATCCTCGATCGTCTCACCCTCTTCGACGATGTAGTAGCCGGCGTTCGTCTTTACACTGGTAAGCTGGGAGACCAGCCAGTCGGTATCTATGATACTTCCCGACAGATACAGACCGGCAGTCGAGTATTCAAGATTGTCGCGGAACCCCACATCCGCGTTCGGGTGCGCGGCTCTGTACTTTTCCAGCAGTCCCTCCAGTGCCTCCGCAACCGGAGCGTTGTCCGGGATAGCGCCCTGGAATACGCCGTTCAGATAGAAGCCGTATGCGTACTCAACGCTGATATCCGAGTATTCCAGTATCATATCCGCGACCTGGTATTTTGTAAGCAGCGGACTGTTGCCCGCTATCTCGATCGAAAAAGCCGGTTCGAGCTGTATGCTCTCATCGCTTCCGAGGTAGTTGATACGCTCTTTTAGTATCTCGTCCGCATCATAATATATCTGCTCATTCTCAACATAGCCGAGCAGCTTGTCGTTTACCGTCAGCTTAACGCAGTAGTTAAGACTGGAGGCATAGGAAACCACGCTGAACAGGAACACAGCACACACGATCGGAGCCGCGATGTTGAACAGAGTCACCGCAATCCCGTTGCTGCCGAAAACGAACTCGCCCAAATGGGTAAACGCGATTTTCAGTGCCGCGCCGAAGCCCTTTGACTCACGGTTTTCTCTGATATCAGAACGCGCGCGCCGCAAAGCGTGGATTATTCTGACTATGGGGGATATCACAAGTACGATAATATAGCCGATCTGTCTCAACAGCTTCTCGACAATATTCTCGGAGCGCTTCCACACAAAAGCCGCCGCTCTCGCAATGCCGGTGCCCATCCTTTTCGCAAGTCCGACAAATATGAGAATAATGTATCTGCCGAAATTCGAGAGATACACCGCAAGATCTCCGAGCATGGACGAATCCCGCACCGCAGCCGTGCTTCCGGCTTCCTGCGCAATGTTTTCCTGCAAGCATACCCCTCCCTCCGATAAAGTGACACTTTATAGTATAACATTTTTCACAGACTATTGCAAGTCCGCAAATTATACAAAAATGCCGGAACCGGAAGTTAAATTTTCTCAGTACGGCAATTTCCGGAAATCATACAAAACCCCGCCGGTACGGCATCTTTCTGCCGCCCGCGGGGTCTCGTTACTATTTGAGAAATTTGCTTTTCAGCAGTATGAATGTGGCAAGACCGGCAAGCACCAGTGCCAGAGCGATCGCAAGCCATGTGTACGGCATCGGCAGATCCACCGTGTTTATGCCGTAGAACGCGAAGATGATGTTCGGTATCTCCAGCACGATCGTTATGATAGTCAGGGCTTTCATAACGCGGTTCATGTTGTTTGAAATGATGTTGGAGTACGCATCCATGGTGTTTGACAGGATATTCGAGTAAATATTGGACATCTCGATAGCCTGCTTGACCTCGATGAGTACGTCCTCCAGCAGTTCCTGATCCTCGTCATAAAGCTTTATCACGCGTCCGCGCAGTATCTTTTCCAGCACCGTTTCGGTGGATTTAAGAGAAGTCGAGAAGTAAATAAGCGACTTCTGCAAGCCGAGCAGCTGAATAAGATGCTCGTCCTTCATGGACGTGTGAAGCTGTTTCTGAACGTAGTTGAAGATCTTTTCTATCTGTTTCAGGTATTGCAGATATTTCGCGGCAATGCGCAGAAGGATACAGAAAACGAACTGCGTCTTGAAGCGTGTGTTTACGTTTTTTACAACGCCCTTTGAGAAATCCTCGATGATCGAGTTCTCGGTCAGGCTGACAGATATCACGTTGGAATCTGTAAGTATCAGCCCCATAGGGAGTGTTGAGTATGAAAATGTTTCATCGTCGTTCTTTTCCGCGACAGGATAGTCAAGGACGATAAGGGTCTGCCCCTCGTCGTTCTCGATACGGGAGGATTCTTCCTCGTCGAGGGCGGAACGGATAAAGTCACGGTCAACCGAAAGCTCGTTCTCAAGCTTCGAGATCTCCGCTTCGGTAGGTGCGATAGCGGATATCCAGCAGCCCGGCTCGAACTCCTCGATCTCCGACATACCCGCGCCCACGGATCTGTAAGTGGTAATCATTGCGTTCTCTCCTTATTGACGGGAGACAGCGCGCGGCAAGCCTCCCTGCGAGTTGTTGTTCCGTTTTCGCCCGTTCGGGTCGGCAGCCATTATGTTCACCCCTTTATGATCCAAGTAGCGCTTTTCTGCGCAAAATATATTTTACCACAAAAACAATGTTTTTGCAATACATTTGTAAAAATTTCTGCATTTTTGTTACTTTGCCGCAGCAGCGATATTTGACTTGACAATATATCCGTTTTCTGCTATAATGCAGTTAATGGGAAATTCCGGACTCAGAGAAAGGAAAGAAAAATGAAGAAATGTATCAATTGCGGCGCGGATAACAAGAACGAAAACTCGTTCTGCAGCATCTGCGGCGGAAAAGAGTTTTCCGAGCCGTACAGCAGCGACACCGCACCGGTTCAGCCCGTACCGCCCCCCGCCCAGCCGCCCGTGCAGCCTGTGCCTCCCCATATCCAGAAAAAACCGTTCAGTTTCTTCGACGTACTTACTATCCTCGGATTCGTCTCGTCGATAGTGGGTCTTTGGGGAGTAGGATTCGTGTTGGAGCCTATCGGCGTCCTCGCGTCTCTGCTCGGCTTCTTCAAAGGCTCCCGCTATAAGGGACTTGCCGCGGCGGGTATTGTAATCGCCGTTATCGCGTTTATTATCCGCCTGTTCATGACGCTCTACGACAACAACGTACTCGGCAGATGGGCAGTTGACGGCATACTGTTCTACAATCACTGAGCAGCGCACAACAAAATGCCCCCGTGAAGCATCTGCTTCACGGGGTATTTCTTACTGTTTGTTCTTGCTTGCTTCGATATCCGCAAGAGCCGCCTTTCTGGAAAGTCCGATCTTGCCCTGGTTGTCGATCTTGATGATCTTTACGATTATCTGATCGCCGACGTTGCAGACGTCCTCGACCTTGTCAACGCGTCTGTTTTCAAGCTCGGAGATATGAACCATACCCTCCTTGCCGGGTGCGAACTCAACGAATGCTCCGAATTCCTTAACACGGACGACTTTGCCCTTGTAGATAGCGCCGATCTCGGGATCGGTAACTATGGACTTGATAGTGTCTATGCAGGCGTTAGCCTTATCAAGGTCGCTGCCGCAGATGAACACGTTGCCTTCCTCGTCGATGTCGATCTTTACTTCAAAATCGGCACAGAGCTTCTGGATCACCTTTCCGCCGGTTCCGATAACTTCTCTGATCTTATCTACCGGCACCTTCATTCCCATCATCTTGGGGGCGTACTTGTTCACGTTCGCTCTCGGAGCGGGGATAGCTTTGAGAATGATCTCATCGAGTATATAATCACGCGCCTTGTGTGTCTTTGCGAACGCGTCCTTGATGATCTCGGGAGTAAGTCCGTCGATCTTCAGATCCATCTGTATAGCGGTGATACCCTTGTGTGTACCACCTACCTTGAAGTCCATATCGCCGTAGAAATCTTCAAGTCCCTGGATATCAACCATTGTCATCCAGCGGTCGCCTTCGGTGATAAGTCCGCAGGAGATACCCGCAACAGGGGACTTGATCGGAACGCCTGCGTCCATAAGTGCAAGCGTGGAACCGCAGATAGAAGCCTGCGATGTGGAGCCGTTGGAAGAAAGCACCTCGGACACGAGTCTTATAGCGTACGGGAACTCGTCAACGCTGGGGAGTACCGGTTCCAGCGCTCTCTGAGCAAGCGCGCCGTGACCTATCTCACGTCTTCCGGGGCCGCGGCTCGCCTTTGTCTCACCCACGGAGTAAGCCGGGAAGTTGTAGTGGTGCATATATCTCTTTGTATCTTCGTCGTCAAGACCCTCAAGCTTCTGAGAGTCGCTTACCGGGCCGAGTGTTGCAACCGTGAGTACCTGTGTCTGACCGCGTGTGAACAGACCTGAACCGTGAACGCGCGGGAGCAGGTTGACTTCGGCTGCGAGAGGACGCATCTGATCCATCTTTCTGCCGTCAACGCGCTTCTGCTCATCGAGCAGCCAGCGGCGTACTATGACTTTCTGGAGCTTGTATATAGCCTCGTCGATCATGGAAGCCTGATCGGGATATACGGGATCAAATTCCTCATGGATAGCGTCCTTGATAGGCTGGAGACGCGCTTCGCGGATATTCTTGTCATCGGTATCGAGCGCGAACTTCACCTTTTCGCCGTATTCTTCAAGCAGCTTATCGAGGAAGTCGTGATCTATCTCCATTGACGGGAAGTCGAACTTCGGCTTGCCTATCTGCGCCTGGATATCCTTGATGAACGGGATAAGGGAGCGGTTGATCTCCTCGTGACCTGCCATGATAGCTTTCAGCATGGTATCGTCATCGACTTCGTTTGCACCCGCTTCGATCATTACAACCTTCTTCTCGCTGGAAGCGACTGTGAGCTGCAAGTCGGACTTTGCTCTCTGCTCCGCGTCGGGCATAAGCACGATCTCACCGTCAACAAGACCTACGGAAATACCGCCGATAGGTCCGTTCCACGGGATATCGGAGATAGATACCGCGATAGAAGCGCCGATCATGGAAAGTATCTCGGGCTGTGTCTCAGGGTCAACCGCAAGCACTGTCATCGTGATCGCAACGTCGTTTCTCATGTCTTTCGGGAAGAGCGGACGCATCGGGCGGTCAACAACGCGGGAAGTGAGTATTGCTTTCTCGCTGGGTCTGCCCTCTCTTTTGAGGTAGCCGCCGGGGATCTTTCCTACCGCGTAAAGCTTCTCCTCGTAGTCAACGGACAGCGGGAAGAAATCCACGCCCTCGCGGGGCTTGGGGCTTGCCGCAACATTTACCATTACGACAGTCTCGCCGTAATGCACCCAGCAGGAGCCGTTTGCAAGACCGCAGACCTTGCCTGTTTCTACCATGAGTTCTCTGCCTGCGAATGTTGTTTTGAACGTTCTGTAGTTTTCAAACATCTGTATTTCTCCTTATGATTATTATTTAAAGAGGTACAGATCAAGCAATAAATTCAACCCGGAGCGCGTCCGGACTCAACTTATTGCTGAGATCGTCTGTCTTGCACGACGGTGTCATTCCGACAGACGTCTGTACTCTCTTTTTTCACATAATTCGCAAACGGGCAGAGCATGACTGCCCCGCCCATGTCTGCACTCTTACTTACGGATACCGAGCTTAGCTATGATAGCACGGTAGCGTTCGATGTCCTTCTTCTGGAGATAGTTGAGAAGGTTACGTCTTCTTCCGACCATTTTGAAGAGTCCGCGTCTGGAATGGTGATCCTGCTTGTGGTTCTTCAGATGTTCGGTAAGGTCAGCTATTCTCTTTGTGAGGATAGCGATCTGCACCTCGGGTGAACCTGTATCGTTCTCGCTGAGACGGTTCGCTTCGATGATAGCAGTCTTTTCTTCCTTGAGCATCATGTCAAATACACCCCTTTACAATAGTATTACCCGCGCAGCACAGCCAAGGGCAGGTATCATCTCCGCAGGAGCTTGCACCGCAAGGCCGTGAATGCGTATTGCTTGCCGCAGAGTACGGCAATAACGTAATTATATCATAGTTCTCCCGATTTGTAAATAGTTTTTTCAAATTTTTTCACAAAATTTAACAAATAAGCACGCCCTCCCGGAAGTCCGGAAAGGCGTGCTTTCGTATCGCCGCCGCGCAGCTGTATCGGTTTCACACGATCAGGCAATTTCGATGTGTGCAGGCAGCCAGTGGAGTTTCTTGTAATCTTTCATTTTCTTCGCAACGGGAAGCGAGGAGAGTTCGTTGCTGACATCTTTATGTTTCTTTACAGAATCGGCAACGACCTTGATTTTTCCTTCCTCAATAAGTCCGTTGATAATGTCAACAGCTTCGTCAGACCAGCCGTACCATACGACAAGATTCTTTTTAACGGCAACATACTTGTCGCCGCGGTAGTCGAATCCCGCGTCCTTGAACACGGATTCGATATCAGAGAACTGTACGGAGCCGGACGACTCTGAGATGAACGCTCTTACAGCTTCGGCAGCCTTCTTGGCAGGTGTTGCCGCGGTTTTATCCTCTCCGGCTTCATCGCCGGTGTTGCTGTACAGAGTGCCGCTGCCGGTTACCACAGCCTGAATGTCGGAATCGGTGTATGAGGTATCCGCAGCTGTCGTAAATCTGTCGTCCGCAAAGTTGATATTTCCCTTTATATAGCTTTCCTCAACGTTTTCTGTCTGTTCGGTCTGTACGGTTTCGGTCTGCCATGTTCTCTGATCCGTCACCGAATCGACGAACCGCCTGTACGCTGCGGAAGAAGTTGAGTCTGTGGTTTCCGTCTGTACGGTTTCGGTCTGCCATGTTCTCCGATCTGTCACAGAATCGTCATAACGTCTGAGCGCTGCGGAAGAAGTTGAGTCTGCGGTTTCCGTCTGTTCCGTCTGTACGGTTCCGGTCTGCCATGTTCTCTGATCTGTCACAGAATCGTCATAACGTCTGAGCGCTGCGGAAGAAGTTGAGTCTGCGGTTTCCGTCTGTTCCGTCTGCGCGGTTTCGGTCTGCCATGTTCTCTGATCTGTCACAGAATCGTCATAACGTCTGAGCGCTGCGGAAGAAGTTGAGTCTGTGGTTTCCGTCTGTACGGTTTCGGTCTGCCATGCAGCGTAATCTGTCTGAGTGCCGCTGTTCTGTGAGCCGTAGGACATTGCCGGAGCGCTGCTCTGACCGGAGTAGTTCTGCTGAGACCCTGAGGGCATTCCGCCCATATCACCGGACATTCCGGAAGGCATTGACGGCATACCGCCGTTCATACCGCTCTGCTGCGTACCCGAGGGCATTCCGGGAGCGCTTCCGCTCTGTCCGTCCTGCTGTCCGCCGGGCATTCCGCCGCCCATGTCACCGGGCATTCCGCCGCCCATGCCGCCTGTGCTGCCGTTGCCTGTCGAGACTGTAGCCGAAGCGACGCTGCTGCCGTTTATATAGAGGGTGTATGTTCCGTCACCGAGCGACGAGGAAGCGTAGAGAATACTGTTGGCGTTCTTGGCTGCGGTTGTCGAATAAACAGTGTTGCCGGAAGCGTCCCTGATCTCAATGCTCTGACCTGCCGACACGGAAATGCCGGAGCCGGACTGCTGACCGCCGAAGCCGCCCATTCCCGAGGAACCGAACTGCAGATACGTTCCTGTCGAGGGAACTACAGCCATGTCGCCGTAGCCTACCGCAGCCACGGAACCGCCGGTAATTGTAAGCTTGCCGCCGTTGTCGCCCACGTCAAGCGCGCCGTTGCCGCCGTTCGCGGAGCCGAACACTGTAGTATTGCCGCCGGTGACGGTGATATCGCCGTTTGAGTCGAGTCCGTCGCCGTCCGCGTTGATGTACCAAGTTCCGCCGTCTATGTTGAGCTGGAAATTGTAATCGGAAAGATCGCTGTTTGCCGCGTTGATGCCGTCATCGGAAGAGATTATCGTACCGCTGCCGGAGTAGAGATTGACCTCTGCGCCCTCAAGACCCTCCACGGACTGAACAACGTTTATAACGGGGCCGGACGAGCTGCCCTCGGTGCCGATATTGAGAGTGTAGTCGGAGTGAATACCGTCGTCACCGGACTTTATCGTAACAGTACCGCTGGTGATATCAATAGTTTCGGAGCCGGCAGTACCGTTGAGATGAATGCCGTCATCTGCCGCGTCTATGCTGATATCACCGCCTGCGATAACGATGCAGCTGTCGGATTTGATACCCTTTGCGCTTGTGTCCTCGTCAAGCTGCGAAGCATTTGCGGCACCGCCGCCCGCCACTATGTTAAGAGTACCGTCATTCATGGTGAACCCGCCGTCGGCCTGAACTCCGTCCTCCGCGCTGGTGATATTGACAGTACCGTTGTTGATCGTCACAGTACCCTCGGAAGTCGTGTCGTCCTCATCGGGCGAGGATTTGAGTCCGTCACCGTCCGAGGTGATGTTGACCGTACCGCCGTTCACCACTATACTGCCGTCGCTTGCCACAGCGTTATTTGCAGCGGAAACTGTAAGAGTGAAGCTGTCGGAAGAGTCCTCACCGATAATAAGCTCGGCTTCGGAAGCGCCCTTGATGCCGTTCTTGCCGTCAGAAGCGTCAACATCGAGAGTGCCGTCGCCCGTTATGGTAACGGAAGCGCCGCTCTTTATCTTTATAGCCGCTCCGTCCTCGTTGGTGTTTGTAAGGCTGCTGTCGCCCTCAATGACTATTTCCACCGTGGAATCCTTGCCGATCTCGACAGTGCTTTCGTCTGCGGACGCGAGTGTCAGATCCTCAAATATCAGCGTAACGCCGTCGCTGTCTTTCTTTACGGAAATGCTGCCGTTCTCACTGCTTCCGGTGACCACATAAGTACCGACACCGGTGATCGTGATGACAGTGCCCTCGATCGAATATCCGGCAGTGGATATCGCTCCGTTGCCGTCAGTCGATGCGGTAACATCGGAACTTCCGTCGTATGTGAACAGATAATCGTAATCACCGTCGTATGCGCATACCGAAACGCTCGTTACCGAACCTGCGAGTAATGCCGCGAGAGCCGCGCTCAGATTTCTTGCTGTATTGTTTTTCATAGTTAAGTCCTCCTGAATGATCTGTGATATTGCAGCGGTCCCGAGACCCCGGGTGATCTCTGCCGCCGTTCCCGACTTTCCGGTTTCGTTGACTCATCGGGTTTACAGTTATCATTATAATCGGAGAACTTAAACTAAACTTAAACCTTTACTTAAAATATACTTAAAGTTTCATACATAGCGCCTTGCCCCGTTCAGCCTTATGCAGCGGATATTTTCATAACTGTACGCTGCCAGCGGCTTGTTATATACATTATAGGTATGCGCGGTGACATACGGTATCCCGTAAAGGATATCAGTCACCAGCAGACTGTGATAAAAGCCGCTGCGGTCTCCGAGCTGCACGACATCTCCGGCGCGCAGTTCCCGCAAACGCACAAGACTTCCGAACGGCCCCGCGCCCCGGTTGTTCAGCACGAACCGGGCAAAGAATTCCACTCCTGTCCACGCGGCGGCGCGTTCCGACAGCGCGATATAATACCAGCCGGTGTCCGGCGTATAGTTCATCACCGCGCCTCCCGCATAAACGCACTGTGATATGAAGTTGGTGCAGTCTCCGCCAAGTTCGGTGAAATCGTAGAAATCCGGGTTGTAAGAGTACGCCCATTTTGCGGCATAATCGATCATTTTTCCGGTATCGAGACTATAAGTTTCAAGCATAAAAACGCCCCCGCTGCATTATATGCGGCAGGGGCAGTTCTGTGAATATTATCAGAGTGACGCGTAAACAGCGTTCACCAGCAGGCGCGAAAGCCGTGAAGTTCCGGCTCCGCATCGCTGAATGAACAGCACCAGCGACAGCTTCTCCGCAGGATCGCAAAGCAGATAAGTACCTGTCCAGCCGTCCCAGCCGAAAGCTCCCGGCGAAGCGGAAAGTCCCGAAACGTTCCGGTCTTCGAGCATTCTCACAAGATTTGCATAGCCGAATCCCCGTGTCGAATCCCAGTTGTATGTGGTGCGCTGTATGTCGGTAAGTCCGTTCTGACGCATGAAATCTATCGTCCGGCTGCCGAGAAGCTTCGAGCCGCCCGACAGCGCCGCTCCGAGCTTCGCATAGTCAGCAGCCGTGGAAAACAGTCCCGCACCGCCTGACTTGAATGCGGGTTCGCTGTCATAATCGTAAATGCACAGATTAACGTATGAGGGCAGCTTCGGATCCTCGCCCGCGCCGTCGTACAGCACCGCAAGCCTGTCACGCTTCTCCGCCGGAACATAGAATGCCGTGTCCTCCATTCCGAGAGGATCGAAGATGTTCTTCTTCATAAAGTCGGACAGCGGCATATCAGCGATCCTCTCGATCACCGCGCCGAGTACGTCCGCGGAACCGCCGTACATCCATTCTCTGCCCGCCGGGAACATAAGCGCGCACTTTCCCGCCTCCGCAGCATACTCCTGAGTGGTCATGGACTTGCCGTCACGAATGCTCTGATCCAGTCTGCCCCACAGTCCGGAGGTGTCGCTGCCGCCCTCGCGGGCATCGCCGGGGTACGGTATGCCGGAGGTCATATTCAGCAGATCCCGTATCCTTATCGGAGCGCTTTCGTGCTTCCTGCCGTTCTCGATATAAAACGGGTGCGCGAACTCCGGTATGTACCACGAAAGCTCGTCGGCAGTATCTATCAGTCCGTTTTCGATAAGCTTCATGCAGGACACGGACGTTGCAACCTTCGTGCATGAAAACGCGCGGCATATCGTATCTTCCCGGAACTCACGCCTGTTTTCTATGTCCGCAAGCCCTGCGCTGTGACTGAAAACAGGCTTTCCGTTCTGTGTCACAACAAACGCCGCACCGTTCTCCTCATGTTTCGCGACCGTTCTGTCTATGATCTCAGCTGTTCGTTCAAAGTTCATGTCAACCTCCGTTTTCCGCGTTTGATCCGCGTTCTTTCCTGTATTCCGTGGGCGAAACGCCCTCATACTTTTTAAATGTTATGCCGAAATAGTTCTGCTCGCCGAATCCCACAGCGGCGGCAATATCGCTTATCTTCATATCCGTCTCTCCGAGCAGTATCTTTGCCTGCGTCACCCGTGTGCGTGCGAGGTATTCCATAGGTCTCATTCCGAGCTTTGCACGGAAAACGCGGCAGAAGTGCTGGAGCGAAACGCCGGACATCGCCGCCAGACGCTCGAGGGTTATCTCCTCGCCGTAGTGACGGTTGATGTGGTCAACCGAGCTGTCGATACTGCAATTGTAGCTTTCTGTGTCGGTGTTCATCAAAGCGTTCTGCGCCGCAAGCACAAACGCGTACAGCAGCGCGGATACAATGCGAGGCTCCGGTATCGGCTGCCCTGCGGCAGTCATAAGCTGCCGGAAAAGGTTTTCGCACTCTCCGGTATCTGCGCTGTCGGACTGTATGTAATCCGGAAATCCGAGTTTACGCAGAAGCTCGTCCGCTATGCTGCCGCCCAGCGTAAGCCACTCCGCCGACCAGTCCGCGCCCTCCGGAGATAACGAAAACGTGGTATTCGCGGCAATGCAGCAGAAGCTTCCTCTGCGCAGTGTGTGTGTCTGCCCGTCCACAGCCGCCGTTCCCTCTCCTCCGGCAGTAAGCAGAAACCGGCAGGGGAATGCGCCGCGGCAGGAAAGCGGCTTCATGCTGTCCGTCTCGCCTATCCCGGTAAGAGTCAGCGGGAGCGAGTCCGAATCGGGTATTATAGGATATATGGTTTTGGTCATGCGATCATTCCTTGTTTGCTTTGTGTCATATTATATCACAAAAAGCCATGCAAGTCAAACAAAAAGTGACGCGGAAGAACCGCATCACTTTTCTCTTATCCGTTATTGATCTCGTCTATCGCGGCATTGATGACATTGAGGTTGGTATCACGGAGTACCGTCCATGTATCTCTGTCGGGATAGAATGTAACATCAACAAACATATCGTTGATGATGCCGGAGGTATCGGAGTCGAGTCCGCTGTAAAGGTCAACAACAACGTCGTAGTTGCTGATATCCTCGAACTGCTTCATGAACTCTATCTGCTCTTCTGTCCACTTGTCCTTGGTCATGCGGCTCTCATCGACAACCGCACGGAGATCGGGGTCTATCTTGCAAAGGCGGTTCATGTTGATGAACGCGGCGGAACCCTTGATATTCTTCGCGCCTTTCGGGACAAGATATCCGAACGTGTCAACGCCGTTGTAGTATTTGTCAGCTTCGGGGTCTTTCGGGAAAGGGACGAACTGAACATCAGCTTCCGGGTAGTCGGTCTGGAAGCCTTTAAGCAGGTACTGTCCGCCTACAAGGAAGCAGGCTTTGCCCTCCGCTATCGGAGCGCCCTGATCTCCCCAGTAGCCGTCCTGAGCAATGGTAAGACCGTCTCTGCGCAGGCTTTCGAGGAACGATGCCGCCCTGTCGATCGCGGGTGAATTGATGTTGTTGCTGAGTTTGCCGTTTTCTATACCGATCGTGCCGGTACCGGTGCTTGCAATTGCCGCAAAAGGCATCGTAAGTCCGTAAACGCCGTAAACCTCGTTTGAGGAACCGCTTGCGTCCATGAACTTCTTGATCGTGTCACGGAACGTGTTCCAGTCCCACTCGCCGCCGCTGTACAGATCGCGCGGAGATGTGACGCCGTACTCCTCAAAGCGGGTATTGCTGTAGTAAACGTATGTCGGGAGCGCGGAAACGTGCCACGGATAGTAAACGTGCTTACCGTTCCATTCATACTGGTTCACAAGCTGCTCAAATCCCGCCCACTGCGGCTGAGAAAGATCAATGTAGTCCGTGAGATCCTCATATACGTTCTTGGACGCAAGCAGCGGGAAAGACTCGCCCTCGCGGTCAACGAGATCCGGGGAATCGCCGGACGCGATAAGTACCTGAAGCTTTTCTATGCGCTCGCTCCATGTACACTGATTGTACTCTATCTCGCCGCCGTATGTCTCCTGGAACAGCTTCACGGCGGGCTTGATATCTGCGGAGGTGCGGATATCGTAATAGCCGAGGTAGGTGATGTTGGGGTCATCCAGCTTATCCGCGCTGTCATCAACAAACTCGGATATATCAACGGGATTGTCTATGTCGTCCTGCTCAAGATCCTCTGTTGTGAGGATAACCGTGGTGGTGGTGGTCTCTGCGGGGTCGGCATCACCGCCGGCGTTACCGGACGGACGCGATGAGCCTCCGCAGGCTGAGCCTGTCAGCAACAGAGATGCCACGAGAGCAGCGGACATAATTTTTCCGGATACTTTCATAAATAATAAACTCCTTTCAACGTGAAATCGTTTACAGACATTATATCACATTTCACAATAATTGTCAACATTTTTGAACAAAATCCGTCGTGCAAAAAAAATTTTCAAAAGCCCTTGACAAACAGGTTCAGCCGTGATATAATATACACGCTGTTCTAAAGACAGCAGGTCACACGGAGACCGGAATCATTTCTGATATCCGCTGTGCTAACGGGTAACCGCCTGCCGAGGAATGGGAGATCATAGTGATTTTGTCCCCGTTCCGCCAGGAATGGGGTATTATATTATCCCCTCTTTTGACAGCAAAACACAAAATCTGAAAAGGAGGAAAAACCTGATGGCAAGTGAAAAGATCATTGCACAGAAGCAGCAGTATGTGGAAGAGCTTACAAAGAAGCTCGAAAACGCGGCAGGCGGTGTCATCGTAGATTACAAGGGCATCACAGTTGCGGAAGATACCGCACTGCGTAAGGCACTCAGAGAAGCAGGCGTTGATTACTTCGTAGTAAAGAACACACTTCTCAAGAGAGCAGCCGAAAAGGCAGGTATCACCGGTATCGAGGAGCATCTCGAAGGCACTACGGCTATAGCACTGCATGAAAGCGACATCATTTCCGCACCGAAGATCATCTACAAGCAGTCACAGGACTGCGGAGACGCACGTTTCAACATCAAGATCGGTTTCATCGGTAAGGAAGCTATCTCCGTACAGGAGGTAGAAGAGTATGCACAGCTCCCGAGCAAGGAAGTTCTTATCTCCAAGCTTCTGTTCATGCTCCAGTCTCCCATGCAGAGACTCGCGATCGCAGCAAGCGAGATCGCAAAGAAAAAGGAAAGCGAAGAAGGCGCTGCTTGATCGCCGCGTAACATTCCAAGCCGCATAACAACACAAATCAATTTACAGGAGGAAAATTAAAATGGCTTCAGAGAAAGTTTTAAAGATCGTAGAAGACGTTAAGGAACTCACAGTTCTCGAACTTAACGACTTAGTAAAGGCATTAGAGGAAGAATTCGGCGTATCCGCTGCAGCAATGGTAGCAGCAGGTCCCGCAGCAGGCGCAGGTGCAGCAGCTGCTGAAGAAAAGACAGAATTTGACGTAGTTCTCGCTTCCTTCGGTGACAGCAAGATGGGCGTTATCAAGGCTGTCAAGGATATCTGCGGACTCGGACTCAAGGAGGCTAAGGAACTCGTTGAGGCTGCTCCTAAGACGATAAAGGAAGGCGTTGCAAAGGCTGAGGCTGAAGAGCTCAAGGCTAAGCTCGAAGAGGCAGGCGCTAAGGTTGAACTCAAGTAAGTTCACCCACTTACACAGTTTTGAATCCCGCAGGTTCGACCTGCGGGATTTTTTTGTTTGCCTGCCGCCGCAAGCGGTATTTCTCATATCAGCGGAAGCTCGCCGTCCGCGTCCGTTATGTCCCGTATCTTTCTGCACGGCACACCGGCAGCTACCGCTCCGGCGGGAATATCGCGTGTGACCACGCTTCCCGCGCCTATCACAGTACCTTCACCTATGGTGACACCGCCGCATATCGTCACATTTCCCGCTATCCAGCAGTTGTCGCAGATAGTTATCGGCTTGGCATACTCACGGTCGGTCATAACGCCGTCGGCTCTGCGGTACATATTTCTGTCCTGAAAACGCAGCGGGTGGACAGGAGTAAGTATCGACACGTTCGGTCCGATGAACACGTTTTTCCCGATCTTCACCGGTGCGCAGTCCAGCACCGTCAGATTGAAGTTTGCATAGCTGTTCTCGCCGATCTCCGTAAAGCAGCCGTAGTCGAACTGCACCGGTCCCTGAAGATATACGCCGTTCGCCGCTTTCGGGACGAGCCGATTCATAAGCCCGGCGCGTTTTTCCGTTTCGGTCTCGAACGTGAGGTTGTACTCTGCGCTGAGCCTATGGGCAAGAGCGCGAAGCTCCAGCAGTTCACTGTCTGCCGGGTCATATATCTTTCCTGCGATCATTTTTTCTTTTTCTGTCATTTCTGTTGTCTCCTTCTAAGCAAAATACACTATCATTATATCATACCGGGTCATCAAAATCAAGTAAAATGTTTTTGACCTGCCTTACTCACAAAGACTTGAAAAAGAGCGGAGAATGTGATATACTGGTATTGTCTGTATATCAATACAGACCTGACAGGGGGGAATACGATTGTATATATATTATGATATAGCTTTTTTGCTGTCGCTTTTGCTCACTCTGGTTTACGCTGCCATGTGGCACAAGCATTTTAACGTGCATTTCACACTCATCTTTACACTCATACCGATCTCCAACCTCGGGTATGTTATCGAATCTCATGCCGGAACTCTCGACGGCGCTGTTGCGGGACTTAAGATAATATATCTGGGCGGGTGTTTTATGGTACTGTTTCTGCTGCAGAGCGTATTGGGAATGTGCCACATAAGAGTGCCGCGTAAACTTGATGTCGTGATGCTGTCGGTAAATATCCTGCTGTATTTGTCAGTGCTTACCATAGGGAACGGCGACATTTTCTATAAAAGCTGCGCTATGGCTGTTGACGGCAGCGGGATGACTTACATCACGGAAAAAGAATACGGCGTGATGCACACAGTATTTTTCGTGGTGATATGTCTGTATTTCTTTATCAGCATTGCCGCTCTGATATACTGCTACTTCAAGAAAAAGAGCGTATCACGCAAGATGATATACCTGCTTCTTCTGCCGGAGATCGTTGTTCTTTTATCCTACTTTATAGGGCAGAAACTGCTGAACGGGCTGGAGATAGTCCCGGCAGCGTACATATTCGCGCAGGTGATGTATCTGCGGATAGTGAAGCGGCTCTGTATGTATGATGTTACCGATTCCGCCATAGATTCCCTCGTTCAGACAGGAAATACCGGCTTTGTGTCCTTTGACTTCCGTTTCAACTATCTCGGCAGCAACGGCACCGCGAGACGAATATTCCCGGAACTTGACGAAGTTACAGTCGATAAAACCGTAAGCAGCGACCTTGCGATACACGACATTTTCGAGGAATGGCTCTCCTGCTTCGTGAAAGACGAGAACAATGACAAGTTCTACTGGAAGTCCGGCGAAAACACATATCTTATCGACGTTAATCACCTGTTTGACGGCAAACGGAAGATAGGCTATCAATTCCTTGTGACGGACGACACGAAAAACCAGCAGTACATTTCTCTTATAAACCGCTATAATTCGGATCTTAAAGAGGAAGTCGAGGAAAAGACAGCACACATTGAGGAGATGCACGACAAGCTGATACTCGGAATGGCGGTAATGGTCGAGAGCCGTGACAACTCCACCGGCGGTCATATCCGCCGCACCAGCGACTGCATACGCATACTTATCGGCAAGATACGTCAGACCGGAGTTTACGAGCTTGATGATGAGTTCTGCAAGCGCCTTATAAAAGCCGCGCCTATGCACGACCTCGGCAAGATAGCGGTCGATGACAAGATACTGCGCAAGCCCGGACGCTTCGAGCCGGAGGAGTTCGAGCAGATGAAGACCCACGCCGCTAAGGGTGCGGAACTGGTAGATAAGATACTCGAAGGCACCGATGACGATTTGTTCCACAGCATAGCCGTAAATGTGGCGCATTATCACCACGAACGAATGGACGGCACCGGATATCCCGAGGGACTGAGCGGTTCCGAGATACCGCTCGAAGCGCGCATTATGGCAATAGTCGATGTTTACGATGCTCTTGTCAGCAAACGCTGCTACAAGGAGAGTATGCCATTCGACAAGGCTTTTGCGATAATAGACGAGGGCATGGGGACACAATTTGACCCGGAACTGCGGGAAAGCTTTCACCTTGCACGCCCGGAACTGGAAGCTTATTACAGCTGAGCAAGCGTGGTTCTATGCCCCGCTCGTTTACCGACAGAAATCGAATAATGCAAATCCCGCCGCTTAATGGAAATCCGGCGGGATTTGCTATAATTCAGAAAGACATAGCTTAGGAAACCGCTGATTAAATCGACACCGGAAATATCAGTGATGATATTATACGCCTTTCACGGTGTCGATTTTTGGGTAAAAGCGATTTAATCAGCGGTTCCTTAGTTAGGCATTACAGCCCTTGGTCTCAAACTTCCGCTTAGTGTTTTTTTCGTCACGTTCACGGCGTGCGAGAGTATGAATAAGACGTTTTCCCTTGATTTCGCTCTTGACACTGTCTCCCGAAAGTGATATAATAGCATGAGGTTAGTGTGTGCTAACCCAATGAAAAGATAAGGAGAATAATTATGAGTGAAAGCGAAAGAAAATTTCTCGAAGTACGCGGATTGAAAAAGAGTTTCGGAAGCGGCGAAACAAGACAGGACGTACTGAAAGGCATAGACTTCACCGTGGGAAAAGGTGAGTTCTGTGTACTGCTCGGACCGTCCGGCTCCGGCAAATCCACACTGCTGAACATACTCGGCGGCATTGACGGCGCAGACGGCGGTGAGATCTACATAAACGGAGACAAGCTTGCCGATATGGACGAGAAGAACCTTACCAAATACCGCCGGAAGCATCTCGGCTATGTATTCCAGATGTATAACCTGATACCGAACCTTAATGTTAAGGAAAACATCGAGACAGGTGCTTATCTGTCGGATACCCCGCTTGATACAGATGAACTTCTCCGTACACTCGGTCTGTACGAACACCGCCACAAGCTGCCGAACCAGCTTTCCGGCGGACAGCAGCAGCGTGTGTCCATAGGCAGGGCGATAGTAAAAAACCCGGATATCCTGCTTTGCGACGAGCCTACCGGCGCTCTCGACTACTCAACATCAAAAGAGATACTGCGCCTTATCGAAGAAGTCAATCAGAAGTACGGCAACACGATCATAATGGTAACACACAATGAAGCAATCCGTCTTATGGCGGATCACGTTATAAAGCTTCGTGACGGGAAGATACGCCATGATGATATCAACACGCAGAAGATAACCGCCGACGAGCTGGAATGGTAAGGAGGCAGGAAGAAAATGCAGGAAAACAAACTGTCTTTCGGAAAACCTCCGAAAAATCCGCTGAACAAGAGGGTGTGGCGGGATATACTGCGTGACTGGAAACGATATCTGATGATATTTGTCATGCTGGTAGTGACCATAGGCTTCGTTTCGGGTATGTATGTTGCCAACAACAGCATGATGCACTCCCTCGAGAACGGCGCGGAACAATACAACAGAGAAAGCGGACACTTTGAGCTTTCGGCAAAAGCCGATAAGGAGATGATATCGGCGATCGAAACAGGAACAGCCGCAGACGTGGTTTCCGTATTCCGCGAAAGAGCCTATGAAGAAGCCGAAGAAGAAGTAAACAAGGCTGTAAAAGAGGCTGTGGAAGAGAATGTGCGCGAACAGGTCAGAAACGCAATACTTGAAGCCGCTTCACAGGCTGTGGACGAGCAGCTGAACGGCGCTGCCGCAATGGGTATGGAAGTAACCGACGAAATGCGGCAGGAAGCTGTTGACGCGGCATTTGAGACTGCTATGTCCGAGAACTATGACAGCGCAGTTGAGGAAGCCCTCAAAACAGCCTATGACTCGGAAGAATACAAAGACGCGCTTTCCGAAGCTATGGACACGGCTAAGGAAGAGATCGACAAGAAGATAAACGAGGAATACGACGAACTGGCGGAACGCTATGACCTTAAAACCGAATTTGACCCTGTCCCGGTAAAGATCTATGAGCTGTTCTATAAGGACTGCGACGAGACGATCGCCGCTGACAGCGGATACAAGGGTACAGTCCGTGTTTACGGCGAAAGGAAAACCGTCAACCTGTACGATATCCTTGAGGGACGCGCTCCGGCAGCCGACAACGAGATAATGATAGACCGTATGCACGCGGACAACGTTAATATCAGAGTCGGTGATACCATAAATGTAGGCAGTACCGTATTCACAGTTGTGGGACTTGCGGGATTCGTGGATTATACGACGCTCTATGAAAGCAACACCGATACGATGTTCGATGCGCTTACATTCAATGTGGCAATGACAACAGACGAGGGATACAAGCGTATCGGCGGCGCTGAGCATATAAACTATGCTTTTATTTATGACAGCAAGCCCGCCGACGTTTTTGAGGAAAAGAGTATATCGGACAACTTCCTCAAAGTTCTGATAACCCGGACAGCCGCTGCAGAAAAAACGAATGAGATCAAGGATTTTGTTCCCGCCTACGCAAACCACGCAATAACATTCGCGCCCGACGATATGGGTTCCGACAAATCCATGGGCGGAGTGCTGCTTTACATTCTGATCGCGGTTCTTGCGTTCATCTTCGCTGTCACGGCAAATACTACGCTCGAAAAAGAAGCCTCCGTTATCGGAACATTAAGAGCTTCCGGCTATACCAAAGGAGAGCTTGTCCGGTATTATATGAGCGCCCCGGTCATAGTCGTTATCCTTGCGGCTGTTGTGGGAAATATCCTGGGATATACGCTGTTCAAATATGTGGTAGTCGCCATGTACTACAACAGCTACAGCCTGCCGGGATATGAAACTGTCTGGACATCGGAAGCATTCGTAAAGACAACGATCGTTCCCATAATACTTATGATCGTCATAAACCTTATCGTGATAGTGCGCACGCTGCGGCTCTCTCCCCTGCGCTTTTTACGGCATGATCTTAAAAAGACAAAAAGGAAAAAGGCGGTACGGCTCCCGAAATGGAAATTCTTTGCGCGCTTCCGTATGCGTGTATTTCTCCAGAACATACCAAACTACATAATGATGTTCGTGGGTGTCACATTCGTTATGATACTGCTTTCAATGGCAGTCGGAATGCCGGAAACTCTCAGTTATTACCAGGATTCGGTCACGGATATGATGTTTGCAGAGGATCAGGTGCTGCTCCTCACCACGGAGGACGAGGACGGAAACACGATCACCACGAATACCGAGGGCGCCGAAAAAGTCTCGATGTATTCGCTCATGCGACGCTCCGGAGAGTTTGACGAGGAAGTCTCGGTTTACGGTACATTCAAGGGAAGCAGATATATCACTCTCGATGATGAATATTATGAGAGTGCAGGAAATGACGGCTCCGCGGTTTATGTTTCCGAAGCGTTCTCTGAGAAATATCACATCAATAAGGGCGACAGCATAACGCTCTCGGAAAAATACGAGAACAGAGACTACACATTCACCGTGTACGGCATCTACGATTATTCGGCAGGCATCGCCGTATTTATGTCGCAGGACAGATTCAACAAAGTATTCGACAAGGACGCCGATTATTTCAGCGGATATATGTCTGATAACAGGATAACGGATATAGACGAAAAATACATTGCCAAAGAGATAACCGCGGACGATATGCTGAAGATCACCAGACAGCTCGATCACTCAATGGGCAGCTACATGGTTTATTTCCAGTATGTATGCGTTATCGTGGCAGCCATAATCCTCTACCTGCTGACAAAGATAATCATCGAGAAGAACGAGCGGTCTATCTCAATGGTAAAAATACTCGGCTATTCCGACAAGGAGATCGCTTCTCTGTATATGGTGACTACCGCAGTCGTTATGTTCATTACCGAATTTGCGGCAGTGTATCTCGGTTACGTTGTGATGAGTCTGATATGGAGCATAATCCTTATGAAGCTCGGCGGCTGGTTCACATTCGTTATTCCTTTCTCCGGATTTGTAAAGGAATTTCTGCTCGTATTCGCAGCTTATCTGCTGATAACCTGTGCGGATTTCATCAGGATCAGACGGATACCCAAAGTGCTTGCACTCAAAAATGCCGAGTAAAACACAAAAGTCCGGGCAGCAATGAGCAGACATTAATGAATCATTCACGGCAAGAAGAAATCTTACTCCGGCAATAAAACGAACGGCTCATAAAGACGTAGCGGAAAAACAGATCATTCAGCTGCCGCATAACAAAACAATACCGCACAAACGGCGTGCATATACTGCGTGCGCCGTTTTGTGCGGTATTGCCTGAATGCTATCTTTTTATCTCGGTGAAGTAAAACACGGCAAGCTGTGTTCTGTCACGAAGTTCCAGCTTATCGAGAAGAGTGCTTATATAGTTTCTTACAGTCCCCTCGCCGAGAAAAAGTTTTGCCGCGATCTCCTTATTCGACAATCCCTCCGCAACAAGTTCGATGATACTGCGTTCCTTGTCGGTTATACCGCGGGCTTCAAAGTCGAACGGCTCTTTCTGCCTGATAAGATCCGGCAGCTTACCTATGATCTTGTCGCCGAACACGCTCTGACCGCGCATGACCGCTTCCAGCGACGGCGCGATCACCTCGAAATCCTGCTTTAATATGTAGCCCTTGGCTCCCATGCTGAGGGCATTTATTATGTACTCGTCGTCCGAAAACGTGGTCAGATACAGTATCTTCGCGTCGGGAAATTCGTGAAGTATCTCACGTCCCGCCTCTATGCCGGTCATGCCCTCCATGCGGATATCCATAAGTATCACGTCCGGTTTGTGCTGCCGGTACAGTTCTATTGCCTCCGCGCCGCTTGACCCGGAAGCTGTAACGTTTATCCTGCCGGTGCTTTCGAGTATCGTTTTCAGAGACAGCGCTACGAGCCTGTCGTCGTCTATCATCACTATGTCCATAGTCAGCGCTCCTTAGGTATCGTCATGAATATGCGGAATCCTCCGTTTTCCTGCGAGAATGTGATCCTGCCGCCCACGCTTTCCGCGCGGTCCTGCATATTTTTCAGCCCTATGCCGCGGGCGGAGGAATGTAACGGCCGCCCAGAACCGTTATCCTCGATGAGCAGCTGATAAAACGCGGGATGCTCACGAAAAACTATCTCTATCCGGTCGCCGCCTGAGTGCTTCACAGCGTTGGAAAGCCCCTCTCTGACAATGCCTGCGACGCACAGCTTTATCTCACCGGGAATGTGTTCGCCTGCGTCAAAACTGAGCTTCACATCGAACCGTTTCTCAACTCCGGCTGTCATCTCCGTGATAGTGCGTTTCAGGTCTATCGAGTCATCATGCAGATCATGAACGCTTGACCGGATACTCGTCATTGCGCCGTCAAGGGTGCTTTTCAGATCGGCAAGAGGCTGTTTCAGCGCCTCGTCCTTGTTGATTATCTGCAATGCTCCGGTCTGGAGGATAGAGCGTGTCAGCAGATGTCCCACATTGTCGTGGATCTCCCGCGCAATGCGGTTGCGCTCTTTCAGAGTCGCAATATGCACCTCGTTGTCCTGTGCAGCCGCAAGCCGCAGGTTCTGTTCCGAAAGCTGCATATTCTTCTTTGTTATATCGTCCCGCAGCGAACGGAGAGTTCCGACGGTACTTTCAAGCTGAGAAATGCGCAGGTATAATATGAGTGCAGCCGCCATTCCGACAACCGCGATCAGAAGCTGCATCATCTGAAGCTGCCCGGCATTTGCCGCAACCGTGACTGCCGGGGTTATCAGCCACCACTTCTTCTCGC